>DCTE01000095.1 GCA_002329405.1 Ruminococcaceae bacterium UBA1448
GTCGCGGACCGAGCGGTCAGCCGAGAAGATACCGGATTCAGCGATGTTGCGGAGCGACATCTGGTTCCAGTGTCTCTGGTCGAGGTAGCTCTGACCGACGGTGTTCTGTGCCTGACGGTAGCTGTCGAAGTCAGCCAGCGACATATACTGGTCGTTCTGCAGCAGATAGTTGATGATGGTGTCGAAGTTCTTGCCATCCAGACCGCCGCGGCGGACAAATTCAATGATTTCCTGGAGATACTGGTTGTTGTTGTAGCAGTTCCAGGGGTTATAGCCTTTTCTGCCCAGCTCGATGACTTCCGGCGTATTCATACCGAAGATGAAGATGTTGTCATCGCCGACGACATCATGGATTTCGACGTTTGCACCGTCCATCGTACCGAGGGTGATCGCACCGTTGAGCATCATCTTCATGTTGCCGGTACCGGATGCTTCCTTACCAGCCTGGGAAATCTGTTCAGAAATCTCAGCTGCCGGATAGATGATCTCAGCCAGCGAAACACGGTAGTTTTCGAGGAAGATAACCTTCAACTGACCATCCAGCGAGAAGTCACGGTTGACGATATCACCAATTGCACAGATAAAGCGGATGATTTCCTTGGCCATATAATAGCCTGCGGAAGCCTTCGCGCCGAAGATGAAGGTTCTGGGGGTGATACGGGCACCCTTCTTGATCTCAAGGTAAAGATGCAGGATCTCCAGCGCGTTGAGCAGCTGACGTTTGTATTCATGCAGACGCTTGACCTGAACATCGAAGATGGAGTTCGGGTCGACCTTGATACCGTTGTGCGCAGCGATATATTTAGCCAGACGTTCCTTATTGGCGAGTTTGATCTTGCCCAGCTGTTCCAGAACGTTGGAATCGTCCATAAACTGTTTGAGCTGAGACAGCTGAGACAGGTCATGCACATATCCGTCGCCGATCAGCCCGGTGATCATATCGGCCAGCAGCGGGTTGCCCTGGTTGAGCCAGCGTCTTGCGGTGATACCGTTGGTGACATTGGTCAGCTTGCCGGGGTAGATATCGTTGAAATCCTTGAACAGGTCATTTTTCAGGATATCCGAGTGCAGCTTGGAAACGCCGTTGACCGAGAAGCAGCAGATCAGGCAGAGGTTCGCCATGCGGACCTGGTTGTCGCCGATTGCGGCCATCTTGGCGATGACACCGCGCTTTTCGGGGAAGTTGTCGTATACATAGCTGCAAAAACGGCGGTTGATCTCCTCAACAATCGAGGTGATGCGGGGCAGATGATGACGGAACAGGCCGAGATCCCATTTTTCCAGTGCTTCGCTCATAACGGTATGGTTGGTATAAGCGAGGGTGTGGCAGGTGATATCCCATGCCTTTTCCCAGGAATAGCCGTAATCGTCCAGCAGGATTCTCATCAATTCAGGTACGCAGAGAGCCGGATGGGTATCGTTGATATGAACGATCGCCTTATCCGCCAGGTTATCCAGCGAAGGATTGGTCCGCAGATGAATCTGAACAATGTTCTGAAGCGATGCGGAAACAAAGAAATACTGCTGTTTCAGACGCAGGCTCTTACCCTCGATATGATCGTCAGCGGGATACAGTACCTTGGAGATCGCCTCCGCACGGTTTCCGCCTTCCATCGACTTAACATGCTCGCCTCTGGTAAATTTGCCGATATCGAACGAATCAATCGACTCAGCACTCCACAGACGCAGCGAGTTGACGGCCTCGCTGTCCTTGCCCGAGATCAGGAAGTCATACGGGACAGCGCGGACGGTATAATAATTTTTATGGATGGTTTTCAGGCCGGACTCGCCCCATTCTTCCTTGACTTCACCGTCAAAGTGGATTTCCTTGGCCTCGTCGCGGCGGGGAACCAGCCAGAAGCCGCCCAGCTCCAGCCAGTTGTCCGGGAATTCCATCTGCCAGCCATCGACGATCTTCTGACGGAAGATACCGAACTCATACCGGATCGAGAAACCAGTGATCGGATATTCCATTGTCGTCGCGGCATCCATATAGCAGGACGCGAGCCGTCCCAGGCCACCGTTGCCCAAACCAGCATCCGGTTCCATTTCGTAGATCTTCTCCAGATCGAATCCCAGCTCTTTTACTGCCTCTTTCATCTCAGCTTCAATGCTGAGGTTATAGAGATTGTTTTTCAGCGAGCGGCCGACCAGAAATTCCATCGACATATAATAGATACGCTTCTGATCAGAATGTTTGAGCTTTTCATTGTAGTCGCCGCGTTTGTCCAGCAGTTTCTGACGGACAACCGTCAGTACAGCGCCGTACATCTGAAGAATGGTCGCATCATCTGCGTCGTAACCGTAATCGGCACGAAGCGTTTTGACCAGCTCTTCTTTGAGCTCGTTTACGGAATAAGACATCAAATTTCCTCTCTTTCAATCGGTTTGGTTGTTCCGCCGGCGGTCAGCAACAGCCGGCAGACAATGCCGAAAAGGACTGCAATTTCCTTTTCGCACAGCTGCCGGGCGATATCCCGGCAGCTGTGCCAGAAGGAAACAACGTTCCGAAAAAACACCAGAACGGGAGGAAACCTTGCCTGAAGATCTCCTCCCGACCGATAAAAAGGGTGCACCGGATTGATCAGTTTCAGATGGATTCGTACAGCCGGATATATTTTTCGGCCGAAACGTCCCAGGAATAATCGCCGCTCATGCCGTTAAACATGATTCTGTCGCGGGATTCTCTATAATACCAGATATCCAGCGCGCGTTCAATTGCATTGTACATATCCCAGGAATTGTAGGACTGGAAGTTGACACCGGTACCAGTACCAGTCTCAGGATTATACGGAATAACCGTATCTTTCAGACCGCCGACCGCATGGACGACCGGGATGGTGCCGTACCGCATCGAAATCAGCTGCGCAAGGCCGCAGGGCTCCGATTTGCTGGGCATCAGGAACAGGTCTGCGCCGGCATAGATCTTCTGGGCCATCGAAGACGAGAAGGTGATCATCGAACGCATCTTATCATGATATGCCGCATCGCAGAACCGCATGAAATCTTCGATTTCAGGATAGCCGGTTCCCAAAACAACCAGCTGGATATCCTTCTTCATCAGCTCTTCCATAATCGGGTACATCAGGTCAATGCCCTTCTGGGAGGTCAGACGTCCGACCATGCCGATCATCGGGACATTGCCATCTACCCGCAGGCCGAGTTCCTTCTGGAGCGCGAGCTTGTTGCCCATCTTCTTTTCACGGGTATTGATATCATAATGGACCGGGATCATCGGGTCGGTCGCAGGATTGAAGGTATCCACATCAATACCATTGACAATACCCGAGAGTTTATACCCTCTGGGACGGAGAATGCTGTCCAAACCGAAGGAGAAATACGGATCGAGGATCTCGTTTGCATAGCTTTCCGAAACGGTTGTCACCGCATTGGCCCGTTCGATTGCGCCCTTCATCAGATTGAGACATCCGTCATGCTCGATGACCGAAACCCAGTCAGGCGGCAGCGCAAAGACCGTACCCATTGTATCCAGGCCGTATTTGCCCTGGAACTCGATGTTGTGAATGGAGAAAACGGTTCTGATATATTCATATCCTTCCCGCCAGCGGTACTGGCAGTCCAGATAAATCGGCACAGCAGCAGTGTGCCAGTCATTGGCATGAATAATATCCGGGAAGAAATCTACCTGAGGCAGGATCTCCAGCACCGCCCGCGAAAAATACGCGAACCGTTCGCCGTCGTCAAACTCACCGTAAGGAGCTCTTCTGCGGAAATAATATTCATTGTCAATCAGATAGTAGATTACACCATCGACTTCTGCTTCAAAAATGCCGCAGTAGCTGTTGCGCCAGCCGTGCATAAAGTAAAAATACTTGAGATAACGGCATTTGTCCCGCATTTCCTGACGAATCGAGGAATACAGCGGCAGAACAACCCGGACATCATGGCCTTTTGCAACCAGAGCTTTGGGCAGTGCGCCCGCAACGTCACCCAGTCCGCCGACCTTGATAAAGGGCAGCGCCTCAGCAGCCGCAAATAAAATTTTCATCGGTCTCATCCTTTCTTACGAAAGCCCCGGACACTGCCCGCCTGCTGGCAGCCACCGCCGGGGCTGGCAATCTTTATACGACCTGACCCTTAGAGATAACGTAGGGGTAGGTAGGATAGCCGCTCAGCACATGATCCGCCTGAATCTCAACATCCTTATCGGTGATAACGCAGTCAAGTTTTGCGTCCGAATGGATAACCGAGTTCTGGCCGATTACGCAGTTTTTCAGCACTGCGCCCTTTTCAATCCGTACGCCACGGAAGATGACACAATTTTCAAGCGTGCCGTCGATCACGCAGCCATCGGCGATCAGGCTGTTTTTCACCTTGCTCTCAAATCCATAGAGGGTAGGCGCACTGTTTTTGACACGGGTCAGAATCGGGGTCGACGATTCAAATACCTCTTTGCGGTTGGCAGGTGTCAGCATTTCCATGCTTGCTTTGTACAGATCGCCAACGGTATTGATAACCGCGCAGTAACCCTGGTGTTCAAAACCGCAGACACGCAGCTTGTTGATATTCCGGGTGATGAAATCCCGCTCGAAATCGGTCCAGCCATAGGTATAAGCGCGCTCCAGCAGGCTCATCAGCAGATCTTTGTTAAAGACATAGACTTTCAGCCCCTGATTCTGGCAGTCGCTCATCTGACCAGCCGCATAATATGCGTCGACAATTCGCCCATCACGGTCCTCATCCAGCACGAGGCCATTATAAACCGCGTCGCTGCGTTTCTGATAAGCGACGGTGATATCTGCATCTTTACTAATATGATACCGCACCAATTCAGCAAAGTCAATGTTCATAACGATGTTCGTGTCCGACAAAATCACATATTCTTCGTTACAATCTTCCAAATATGCGCGGCAAGAGAGCAATGCGTCGATCTTGGAACGGCTTCTGGTGGCAGCCGAGTCAGCCTTGGCAAACGGGGTCAGGATCTTAAGGCCGCCATTTCTGCGGTCGAGATCCCAGTCCTTGCCGGCACCGATATGGTCGACCAGCGAGCCATAATGTTCCTTGGTCAAAATGCCGATATTGTTGACGCCGGATTTAACCAGCGAAGACAGGACAAAGTCGATCAGCCGGTAACGGCTTGCAAACGGGACGGTCGCGAGGGTGCGTTCCGCCGCCAGTTCATTGTTGACAGCGACAAAGCTGTCAGAAAAGAGTACACACATTGTTTTCGTAATCATTTAGGATACCTCCACATATTGTCAGCTCCGGTATTTCCGGTTCCGGATGTCACGCCTGCGATCCGGTTATCTGTTGGCGTCGGGTTCAATCATCTCTTTAGGACGGACGACCTGGCCCTTCTTGATGATCGCGCCGCGTCCGACAACTGCGATGCCCCATTCAGAAGCGTCGGGATAGTTGCAGGGATCATCACCAACAATGGCGCCCTCTTCGATAATCGCGTCTTCGGCGATAATTGCATATTTGACGCTCGCACCCTTTTTGATTACGGTATTGCTCATGACGACCGCCGAATTCAGTTCAGCACCCTCTTCAACGGTGACGTTGGAGAAGAGGACCGAATACCACAGCTTGCCGTCGATCTCGCAGCCTTCGGTGACAATCGACTCAGCGATCTCAGCATGCTCGTCAATATAGTGCGGCGGATGTGCCTCGCTTCTCGAGTAGATCTTCCAGTCGGCCGAATCCAGCTGCAATCCACTTTCAGGGTTGAGCAGATCCATATTGGCATCCCACAGCGAAGAGATGGTCCCGACGTCTTTCCAGTAACCGTCGAACTCCCAGGCCATCAGCTTGTCGCCGTTGCCCAGCATCATCGGGATGATGTTCTTGCCGAAGTCATTGGAAGAATTGGGGTCAGCTTCATCAGCGATCAGAGCTGCGCGCAGCTTCTTCCAGTTGAAGATATAAATACCCATCGAAGCGAGGGTGGACTTGGGATGTTTGGGTTTTTCCTCGAATTCATAGATGGTATGGTCTTCATTGCAGTTCATAATGCCAAAGCGGGAGGCTTCTTCCATCGAGACATTCAGAACAGCGATGG
Source organism: Ruminococcaceae bacterium UBA1448 (assembly GCA_002329405.1). Taxonomy (GTDB): domain Bacteria; phylum Bacillota; class Clostridia; order Oscillospirales; family Ruminococcaceae; genus Faecivivens. Next base: position 6,026 of record DCTE01000095.1, read on the forward strand.
TCGCATCGGATTGATTTTCCTTATGATACGCGAGCATCTTGGCATAATCCATCTTATAAATATGGTCGCCCGAAAGGATCAGAACGTTTTCAGGGTCATACCGGTCGATAAAATTAATATTCTGATAAATTGCGTTAGCGGTACCCTTGTACCATTCGCTGCCCTTGTCTGTCTGATAGGGCGGCAGGATATACACGCCCCCATTGAGACGGTCAAGGTCCCACGGCTGGCCATTTCCAATATAGGAGTTCAGTTCCAGCGGGCGATACTGGGTCAGAACGCCGACCGTGTCGATTCCTGAGTTGACGCAGTTGGAGAGCGGGAAGTCAATAATTTTATACTTGCCGCCAAAGGAAACTGCGGGTTTTGCGACCTCCTTGGTCAGGACGTAAAGACGGGAGCCTTGTCCGCCTGCCAGAAGCATTGCAATCATGTCTTTTTTCTGTGTCATACTGGTGCACCTCTTCAAGATTTTTCAGCAGGCCGCCGCACAAAAGGCAGCCTGCTGTTTTTGGGTATCCTGCCTTATATCACAAACATCTGAAATCCACTCAGATGATCATGCCTCTTTATCTTTTTTGGTTCTGCGCTTTTTAACCGCACCTTCAGCGGCCGAAGCTGCTGCTTTTTTCGTTGCAGTCTTGCCTTTTGCGGAAGCCTTCACCGTCTTTTCCGCTTTTTCAGCCTTCTCTGTTTTTTTGCCGCCGCTCTCGGCTTTTACCCGTTTGCTGGCAGTACGTGCGGTCCCCTTTTTCTCGACGGTAGCGCTTGCCTTGGGTGCAGACGCCTTTTTATACAGAAAGATGGTCGAAAAAGCAGGCAGCGTCAGCGATACGCAGCAGCTGCGACCGTGCATCGGGGTCTGTTTGGTGTAGATCCGGGTGTTTTCAGTCCCCTTGCCGCCAAAACGCACCGCGTCGGTCGAGAAAATCTCGTCATAACGCCCTCTGCGCGGAACGCCGATCCGGTAATCTTCACGGGTTACCGACGAGAAGTTGCAGATAACAATGACTTCATTGCCCTTTTTATCCCTGCGCAGGAAGGAGATGATGTTCTGTTCAGCATTGTCGCAGGACAGCCAGTCAAAACCATCCCAGCCGCCATCCAGTTCCCACATTGCGGGATTATCCCGATAGAACTGGAACAGTTCCCGGCTGAAGTCCTTAAACTGACGGTGCTTGTCAAACCGCAGCAGATCCCAGCCAACCGTCTTTTCCTCGCTCCATTCGTCAAACTGTGCCAGTTCGCAGCCCATAAACAGCAATTTCTTGCCGGGATGGGCGTACATATAAGCGATATAGGCGCGCAGATTGTCAAACTTCTGCTCATAATCGCCCGGCATCTTGTTGATCAGCGAGCACTTGCCATGTACCACCTCGTCATGAGACAGCGGCAGAATGAAGTTCTCAGAGAAGGCATAAGTCAGGCTGAAAGTAAGGTTATTATGTACACCTTTGCGGAAGAACGGGTCGGTCTGCATATACCTGATCGAGTCGTTCATCCAGCCCATGTTCCACTTGAAGTCGAAGCCCAGCCCGTCTTCCTCGACCGGATGGGTAACTTTCGGGAAAGCGGTCGATTCTTCAGCGATGGTCAGCACACCGGGGAAAGCGGTATGCATATAGTGGTTGAACCGTTTGAGGAACTCGATTGCCTCAAGGTTCCAGTTGCCNNGTAGATATTGGGCATCCAGCCGCCGTCCTTTTTGCCGTAATCCAGATACAGCATCGAAGCGACCGCATCCACCCTGAGTCCGTCGATATGGTACCGGTCCACCCAGTTGGCAGCCGACGAGATCAGGAAGGACATGACCTCGCCGCGGCCATAGTCAAAGATCATCGTCCCCCAGTCCGGGTGCTCGCCCTTGCGGGCGTCAGCGTATTCATAGCAGGGCGTGCCGTCAAACCGTCTGAGGCCGTGGGCATCCCGCGGGAAGTGGGCGGGTACCCAGTCCATCAGGACACCGATACCGGCCTGATGGCATCTGTCGACAAACCGCATCAGCATTTCAGGGGTGCCGTACCGGGAAGTCGGGGCAAAATAACCGGTGACCTGATAGCCCCAGGAGCCGTCAAACGGATATTCCGACAGCGGCATCAGCTCAATATGGGTATATCCCATCTCCTGGATATACGGAATCAGCTGATCAGCCAGGCTGTCATAGTCCAGCGTATCGCCCGACTCAAACTTCCGCCAGCTGCCGGCGTGCATTTCATAAATATTCATCGGTTTTCCGACCGCGCCGCCCTTCTCACGCTGAGCAATCCAAGCGCCGTCCCCCCACTGGTAATCCGGCAGGTCATAAACCTTGGAAGCGGTACCGGGGCGGGTTTCATTGTGGGCTGCATAGGGGTCAGCATGGTAGAGCAGTTCCCCGTCCGGGCTTTCAACGACAATCTTGTACAGCTCATACTGGGAAAGGCCGGGGATTTCGACCTCCCAGATGCCCTGATCGCTGATTTTTTTCATCGGCCAGCGTCTGGGGTCCCAGTCGCAGAAAGCACCGGTGATATAGACGTTTCTGGCATTGGGTGCCCAGGTGCGGAAAACATGTCCGTTTTCGCTCTTCTGGCAGCCAAGATATTCATAACACTTATAGTTCGAACCCTGATGGAACAGGTAGACAGCCATCGAATTTGCCTGCTCAGGAACAGACTGTTCGACCTGCGGCTGTTCTTGTGGAGACTGTGATTTGATTGTTTCAGACATTTTATAACCTCTTCTTCATCATCTGACATACGGCGCGGGGGGACCCGTGCCACCAACATAACTGTCCTACGCCGCACAGGCAACCACCCGGCGGCAGCCGTAGAATAAAAATAACGGTCAAACTAAAACATGATCCGCAACTTTTTATATCTGCATCTATCTTAACACAGTTTACAGCCATTGTAAATAATAACCGAAAGATTTTTCCCATTTCAAACGTAGAAACATTTCCATCTTTTTTGACTAAAATGTCAATTAAGCCGAATTCCAGGATTTATTTCCTGTCTAAAAATACTTTTTCCAGCCATTTTTCGATTTCTTTGCAGATAATTTACCATTTGGCAATGGCCAGTTTTTGGAAAAAAACAAGAATTCCTTGTGCAAAATGTACAACCCCCTTTCCTTTAACCTCCATTGTACCCTTCTGAATGAGAAAAAAAGCGCGAAAACAGTCTGTCTTTTATTCCTTAACCATTGATTCCTGCTGTAAAATGGTATCATAAAAAAATATCATGATTTCTCAGCAAGAGAACTCGATCTTCTGAAAATACTGTAACAGTTTGTCCCACAAAACTGATTGCGGTTGAAATCCTGCTGCTGAATTGCTATAATGTCTTTGTATCAACATGCTCTGGAGGCGTATAAACATGGGCAGGAAACAAAAAACCCTGCAAACTTCTCATAAACTGTACAAGCCGCTTGGACGCTTCAACCGCAATCCCGGCCGGCTCATCACCCTGAGTTTCCTGGCGGTCATTCTGACCGGCGCGCTGCTGCTGACAATGCCCTTTTCTTCACGGGATGGGCAGCCCACACCCTTTCTCGCAGCACTTTTCACCGCGACTTCTGCGACCTGCGTAACCGGGCTGACCATCTATGACACCTGGTCCCACTTTTCAATAATTGGCCAGGGAATCATCATCTGCCTGATACAGATCGGCGGCCTGGGGTTATTGACACTGACCGGATTTTTCTACAGCCTGATCCGCCGCAAGGTTGGTTTGCGCACGGCCCAGCTGACCCAGGAATCCATCAGTGCCGACACCCGCTCCAATACCCAAAGCCTGCTGCGGATGGTCATGGTCGTAACTTTTACGACCGAACTGATTGGCTGCCTGCTAATGCTGCCGATGCTGCTGCCGGAATACGGCAGCTATGGGGCTTTTATGGCGGTGTTCNNTTCCATTTCCGCCTACTGCAACGCGGGATTTGACCTGTTCGGTTTCCTCAAGCCGGGTGCCAGCCTGATTCCGGTACAGAATAATTATCCGCTGCTGGCAGTCATCAGCGGACTGATCATCTGCGGCGGGCTGGGGTTCATTGTCTGGCAGGATGTGCTGCACTACCGGCGCAGCCGCCGGCTGCATTTCCACACCCGGACGGTACTGCTCTCAACAGCGGTGCTGCTGGTAAGCGGAACGCTGCTGACACTGCTGATGGAGTGGGGCAATCCGGCAACACTGGGCGGAATGGGCATTGGAGAAAAATTTGCTCACGCCTTTTTCCAGTCGGTGACCTGCCGTACTGCGGGTTTCATGTCATTTGATCAGACAGCGATGTATGATGTAACCAAGCTCGTCTCAACCCTGCTGATGTTTATCGGCGCAGCACCTGGTTCGACCGGCGGCGGCATCAAGCTGACGACTGCACTGATTCTGTTTATGACCGTTGTCTCGGTCATCCGCGGCGAAGAGGATACCACCGTCATCCGGCGGCGGATTGACAAATCCATTGTCTACCGTTCACTTGCAGTCACCTTTCTGGCAGCCTGCATGGTCATGTTCACAACGTTGGTATTGTTGGTCACGTCAAATGTCTCCACAGTGGATGCCCTCTACGAAGCGGTCAGCGCTTTCGGTACAGTAGGGCTGTCGGTCGGGGTCACCAATGAAACCAACTGGATTGGACAGCTTGCCTTGATCTTTACGATGTTTTTTGGCCGGATCGGGCCGGTTGCGTTTGCCCTCTCCCANNGCGGCCGAAGAGTCCCGCTTCCCGGCTGCGTCAGGAGCCGGAAGGGAAAATCTGGGTTGCCTGAGGATTTATCCGCTGGAGGAATGATTTTTGCTGAACAGAAAAGACAAAATAAAAAAGCCGGCAACCCCCGAAATGAAGGGATTGCAGCTGATCATGGGTGCGGTTTTCCTGTTTGCTTCCCGGCTGATGGTGACCGGCGGGCTGGCGACGCTGATGCTGTTTGCCGCAACCATCATGTACGGATGCGGTTTGTGGCGATGGCGTAAAAAAGATTCCGCATGCAGTTGGGGCGCATGGATTGCCCTGCTACTGCTGGTGGGGGTTGTAACCGAAACCTGGGGGTACACCGCCGCCGTTTCCGAAACCGTTTCCCATGCCGTCCATGGGGCAGCTACTGTTGCCGGAACTGCTGCCGCGATGGTGATGGCACTGCTGACCTTTCGGGTTGGAGCAGCCCTCTGCCGTGAGCTGGACGCGGAGGAGACCGCACAGATTCTTGAGCAGCGCAGATGGTGGATCATGGTCGGATACGCGATCTGCGGCGGATGGGTACTGATCGACCTGCTGACCGGCTGGATGCCGAATATCGGTGTAATCCTGCGGATTGCGTCGATTCTGCTGGACATCTTTTTCCTGTCGGCGTTGTTTCAGGTTCGCAAACTGCTTGAATAACCCTTATAAAGCCAAAGGGCTGGGTGCTGCAAACAAAATGCAGCCTCAGCCCTTTTTATTTATATTCCATATTATTGAAGTTTGGCGGAGAAGTCTGGCTGATCTCCCGGCAGTAGCCTTTATACCTGATCTCAGATGCCGTTTCCTCAACCAGTATCCCTGACAGCCGCAGCATAATTTTACCCTTTTCCGGGTGCAGCCATCCAAAGACAACCTGTACCACCTGGTCAGTCCCGGACATATCGGCAAAAGCCTGGTAAATCTCCCTGGTATTTTCCTGAGAAACCCGCTGCCAACAGATATTAAAACACTCTGTCGCTGTCGCCTCTTCAGGAAGTGCCAGCAGCTGTATCATCGCCAGGTCAGCAACCAGCTCCCGCCGTCCGCCATTTTTCGGCACTGCCAGTGTCCAGAAACCGACATGCAGCCGGTTGAGCAGATCCTGATTTCCCTGCCGGATCAATGCCTGATAGCGGTGTTCATTTCTGTCCTGGCGGATACGCGCCAACAGAAAACTTGCCAGAGCGCGAACCTGTACGTCATCCTGAATACAGTAGCGGGGGTTATCCACCCCGATAAACGCGATTGTTTTTCCGTTGTCACGCACCGGCACACAGATAACCCGCTGGATACCCTGGCGATTAAGGACCTCCCATTCCAACGGATAATCCTCCTGCAATGGTGCCAGATTGAGGATGATAACAGACTCTCCCCGGTCAAATTTTTCCATCCAACGTGCAACGACTTCCGGTCGGATCTGCTGCAAACTTTCCTTCTGGGACAAAACGTCGACCGCGCACCATTCAAAGGTATTGTTCCAGCAGCCCGGACATTCAATGCTCGGTTCGAACAGATAAGCGCGGTCAGCCTGATAAAAGTCCCCGAGGGAGGAAAGCACCCGTTCAACTGCCATCTGATAATCAGGGCATTCCGAAAGGGTATTCAGATAACCAATCATCTTGTTGGCGAAAGAAAGCCGTTCCTGGGCACCCTGACTGAGATACTCCTTTTTGGTAATATCCAGCGCAACCTCCAGCCGGACATTTTTCCCTTTGTATTCAACAATCTTATTCTTAAGCAGAAAATGCCGCCCACAGTATTCATTCTGGTCTTCCCAGATGTAAAATGAATCACGGTGCAGATGCGGATTGGTACAGAAAGAGCAGGGTTCACTTTTTCCATGCAGCACCCGATAGCACTTTTTGCCGTAATAATCCTTGACCCCGAATATCTTCTGACCCGCCGGATTGAGATAATAAAGGGAATAGTTGTCCATATCGCTCAGATAAAAGATATCATTTTCGGCATTGAGGATCATCTGGGCGAGTTTTTCCTCCGGCAGGTCGCTGTCAGCCGGCTGCAGCTGTTTGGGTGAGGAGGAGAGCGGCTGGACACAGATACGATCCATCATCGAAAAATCGACATACTGGGCCTGGAAGGTTGCAGCGGTAACCGGACGGGAAAAGTAAAATCCCTGAAGGGTATCCGGGTGCAGTTCCCGCAAAACATCCAGTTCCTGCTGTGTTTCAATCCCCTCGCAGCAGACACGGATCTGGCTGCTGGCAGCCAGGTCAATGATATTGCTGAGCAACCGGTAATTATAGGCACTGTTGTATATATCCCGTACAAAACAACGGTCAATCTTGATTTCATCAACGGCCAGTTCCCTCAGTTTACTCAGGCTGGAATAACCAGTTCCAAAGTCGTCAACCGACAGTTCAATACCGACCCGTTTCCAACGTTTGAAACAGTTTTTAAGTTGGGGATAATTGAACAGCTCGACACTTTCAGTCACTTCAATCGTCAGCGCGTTGCCAGGCAGGCCGCTGCTGAGGATCAGGTTCAGGACATCCTCTTCCACCGCAGCATACTCCAGCTGACGGTAGGACATGTTGACGCTGATATGAAACTCGGGGATTTTTGCCCGCCATTCCCGGCAGGCCCGAAGTGCCTCCCGGATCAGCCACAACCCAACCGAATAGATCAACCCGCTTTGTTCTAGTATCGGGATAAATTCAACAGGCGAAACATCCCCATAACGGGAGGAATGATAACGCAAAAGTGCCTCCGCACCGAACAGGTCAAAATTTTCAGTATACACCTGCGGCTGGTAGTATGTTGTAAAACCTTCAAAGCCGTTTTTGACACTCTCTTTCAGTTCGGAATAGAGCTCCAATTCCCGCAATTTTTTTTCGTAATTTTCCGGCGTAAAAAAAGAAAGCTGATTTTTGCCGTTAGATTTTGAAAAATCCAATGCCGACTCGGCATATTGCAGCAGCATTCCCTCATCCGCAACATGATAGTCGATATAGGACACGCATCCGGCCGACAG
>DCTE01000036.1 GCA_002329405.1 Ruminococcaceae bacterium UBA1448
CGCGCCGGCAGTACGGTCGGAGTTTATTTGCAGCTGGATGATATGACGATTTCAAACTATATGATGGTTGAAAAGGTGACCCATACTTTCAGTCTGGACAGTCATCTGATGGACCTGATCTTGATCGGAGGTGATTTTATTGCCTGATGCGGTGAATCTGACTGGTGCAATTCAGAAGGTAGTCAGCAAGACACTCAAAGCAGCCAAGCTGTCAGATATATCGTATGGGACAGTAACTTCCACCGATCCTCTCAAAATCATGACCGATCAGAAAGTTGAACTGTATGAGAGGATGCTGGTGCTTACCCGCAACGTGACTGACTATGAGGTGGATATTGAAACCAGCTGGCAAACAGAAGAGAAGAGCGGTGGCAGTGGTGACGATTCCTTTGCATCCCACCGGCATGAGATCAGGGGACGTAAGAAGATGAAGGTTTATAATGCGCTGCAAACAGGCGATCGGGTGCTGCTGGTTCGGATGCAGAATACTCAGCAGCGGATTGTACTCGACCGAATCCAGCCGGCAGTTAAACTGGAAGGAGAGTGGCTATGATTCCAAAAACAGACGGAAGATTGCAGGCGGGAATTACCTTTGCTGTGCAGCCATCCAAAACAATCCGGTTAGAGGCCCGGACAGGGCGCCTTTCCGGACTGACAGACGGGCTTACAGCGGTACAGCAGGCGGTCTATGTGATCTTGAATGTGGAACGGTATACATATCTGATTCATTCCCGGAATTTTGGTGTAGAGCTAAAAACGCTGTTCGGCAAACCAATGAACTGGGTTATCCCGGAGGTCAAACGCCGTATCCGGGAAGCGCTTTTACAGGATGACCGAATCAACGAGGTGGACGAATTTGTCCTGATACCAGACCGACATAAATTGGCGGTATCCTTTACTGTTCATTCAGTATTTGGCGATTTTGAGGGGGCGACAGAAGTCAATGTATGAAGCAATCACCTATGAAAAGCTGGTCAGTGAGATGCTGGATACCGCGCTTGCTCAGACCAGTACCCGTCTGGATACACGGGAAGGGTCAATGCTCTGGTACGGTGTCGCGCCGGCGGCCGTTGAGATACAAAACCTGTATATTCAGCTGGATTGGATTCTTGACCAGTCATTTGCAGATACCGCTGCAAGGACCTACCTGATTCGTCGGGCAGCAGAAAGGGGCCTGTCTCCTTACCCTGCAACTCCATCGGTTATCCGTGCGGAATTTACGCCGGCAGAGCTGGAAGTGGCGCTCGGAAGCCGCTTTTCGATGGGCCTGCTCAACTTCATTGTGACCGAGAAAGAGTCTGCCGGTGTTTATCAGCTGACCTGTGAGACGCCGGGCAGCGGTGGCAATCTGCTGGGAGAAGCGCTGCTTCCGATTGAGTATATTCCGGGCCTGAAAANNATTGCTGATTCCCGGCGATGATGAAGAAGAAACAGAGCATTTCCGCGCCCGATATATTGCCAGCCTTCGGTCACAGTCTTACGGCGGCAATATCGCCCAGTACAAAGAATGGGTGGAAACAATCGACGGGACAGGCGGCTGCAAGGTGTATCCGATCTGGAACGGCGGCGGCACGGTCAAGATCGTGGTCATTGATTCCACCTGGAAATCACCATCGCCCGAACTGATTGAGCTGGTTCAGACAACGCTTGATCCGATTCCAAACCACGGTGAAGGCATCGGTCTGGCACCGATCGGACATACCGTTTCCGTTGAGGGAGTAGCCGATAGGACGGTTAATATTGCAGTTCATCTGACTTTTGCAGACGGTTATGAATGGGAATCAGTCAGGGAGCAGGCAGAAACAGCTGTCGATGGATATTTTGATGAGCTGGCAAAAGAATGGGCAGATTCAGAACTTCCGCTGATCGTCCGTATCAGTCAGATTGAGGTTCGTCTGCTCGGAATTCCTGGCATCATCGATATCAGCGGCACAACGATCAATGATGCAGAAACCAACTTGCAGCTGGATGCAGATGAAATACCGGTGAGGGGGACAATAAATGCGGCAACTGATTGATTACCTGCCGCCGGTTATGGCGGAGCTGCTGGAAATGCAGGGAATTACTTCGGCAGTACAGCCGCAGATTGATGCGTTATGGAATGAAACGGAATACCTGCTGGATGAGCTGTATATTCCGTATGCGTCCGGCATCGGGCTGAAAAGATGGGAAAAACTGCTGGGGCTGCCGTCTTCCGGCAGTATTGAAAAGCGCAGGCAGGAGATTTTGTTGGTGCTGCAAAGCCGCCTTCCTTATACTGAAACTTTCCTGAAAGACTATCTGGAGGAAGTGCTGGGAGATGTAATTCTGACGCTCGATTATGGCAAGTATTCAGTTTCAATTGAAACGGGAGAAGAAAATGAAGAAATTCTCTCTTCTCTCAGCGTTCAGTTGCGGCAGATTATTCCCGCCAACATGACACTGTTCCTTGCAATTATGGAGGAGTATCTTGCCTGGATTTATACAGGCTGTCTGCTTCAGGTGGCGGACACGGTGGAGGTGAGACAATAATGGCAGATTTTAATATGACGGTAACTGCTTCCGGCTTGAAGCTGCTGACAGATGCACTGGCCGGAACGACAGTGACCCTGACCGGTATCCATCTGGGAAGTGGCAGTTATTCGGGTATTTTGTCAGCAGCAACCCAGCTTGACCAGGAAGAGATTGTGCTGCCGTTGGAAAGGATTATCCAGGGTAACAATCAGATAACTGCAAAAAGTGTTTTACAGTACAGAACGATTGAAACAGGGTTTACCTGGACAGAAATCGGACTTTTTGCAAAGGAAGCAGATGGCCCGGAAATCCTGTATGCTTATGGCTATGCAGGAAATAAAGGGGATTATATCCCGGGTTCGGATGAGACAACGCTTAATGAAAAGGTTATTCGTTTTACGGTATTATCCAGCAATGATGCAAATATTGTAGCCGAAGTAGATGGTTCCACTGTTTACGCTTCGCAAGAAGACCTGGATGATCTTCGGGAAAGCATTGAACTGTCCATCACCAACATCACCAATGTCATCCAGCAGGTGACCGGCGTTGACCCGTCCGACCCGGATGCTGAACCACCGTCCGGCAGTATGGTGGTCACGCTGACGCACAGCAAGTCGGGTACGGTGCATCAGTTTACGGGATTGGAAGAGCGTACCGGCCTTGTCCCGTGTCAGTTCAAATCGACTGCCGGTTATTCCGAAGGCGATACCGCAACCATCG
>DCTE01000142.1:0-625 GCA_002329405.1 Ruminococcaceae bacterium UBA1448
ACGGCTGACCGCAATGGCACAGTCGGTTTCCCTCGATCGGGTTCTTTCCATCCTGCGGGAATTGCAGCGGTGTACCGATGCGCTGGCACGCTCAGCAGATAAACGGGTCGAACTTGAAATGTCGATGATTCGGCTCTGTGACCCGACAGCTGATAACGCAGCACCTGCTATGTCGGCTGCTTCGCCATCTGCCGCGGCACTGACACAGCGGATTGCACAGCTGGAAAAACTGGTGGCACAGCTGTCCCAGTTCCCTTCCGGCAATGATGTGCTCAAACAGCAGCCTGTTTTGGCTGCTGAGCAGGTTTTGTATCCGGCCGCGCAGCCGGATACAAAACCTGCTCCGGTACAGTCCGTTTCCCCGTCAGCCTCTTCGCCGGTGCCGTCCGTTCCCAGTGAGCCGCCCGCTGAACCGCTTCCCCAGTGGGAAGAACTGCTTCGGGAGATGGAACGGGATGATCCGGCGTTGTTTTCGATGCTGGACGGCTCGACCGCCGTCAGAAGCGGCAAGACAGTGATCATCTCTTCGTCTAATCAGATGCTGAAAGGAATGCTGCTGACCAACAATATTGGTGCGCGGCTGGCCGATCTGGTGGAACAGAAGCTCGGCTCCCGCCATAAACTC
>DCTE01000142.1:668-3792 GCA_002329405.1 Ruminococcaceae bacterium UBA1448
TTTCCCGCGCTGCGGGAGAAGGCGTCGAAATACGCCTGCAAAAATAATTGACAGTAAATCTGGAAAAATTTTCTGGATTTGAAAGGATGTTTTATATGAAAGCAAGACTGCCCCAGGGCTATACCGCTCCCCGCAACAACATGAGCTCGATGATCAAACAGGCTCAGAAGATGCAGGAACAGATGGAAAAAGCACAGGAAGAAATCAATGCCAAAGAGTACACCACCACTGTTGGCGGCGGTGTTGTTGAAATCAAGATGACCGGCGACAAGGTCCTCCGCTCCATCACCCTCAAACCTGAAATCGTCGACCCCGAAGCGATCGAAGATCTCCAGGACCTGATCGTCAGCGGTGTCAACGAGGTTCTGCGCAAGGTTGAGGAAGAAACTGAAGGCAGAATGAACGAAATCTCCGGCGGTCTGAATATCCCCGGCCTGTTCTGATAAACGATGGCAAATGTTCCGGTACCGCTCAAGAAACTGATGGAGCATTTTGCCGCTCTTCCCGGCGTGGGCCGCAAATCGGCCCAGCGGCTTGCTTTCTTTGTGCTGGATATGCCGGAAGAGCAGGCAAAGGATTTTGCTGAATCCATTCTGGAAGCCAAAAAGTCAATCCATAACTGCAAAGTCTGTCAGAATCTGACCGACAAGGAAGTCTGCGATATCTGCGCGTCGCCCCAGCGGGACGATTCGGTCATCTGTGTCGTTGAAAACCCGCGGGATGTGATGGCTTTTGAGCGGCTTCAGGAATTCAACGGGAAATATCATGTCCTGCACGGACTGATCTCGCCGCTGGACGGCGTCGGCCCTGATCAGATTCGGATTAAAGAGCTGCTGCTTCGTCTCCAGCAGACGGATGTACAGGAAATTATCATGGCAACCAACCCTACAATTGAGGGCGAAGCGACCGCTATGTATATTTCCAAACTGCTCAAACCGCTGGGAATCCGGGTAACACGGCTTGCATTCGGTATCCCGGTCGGCAGTGAGCTGGAATACGCCGATAATTCGACGCTGAATAAGGCGCTGGAAAATCGGGTCACCATGTAAGGAAAGGTGGTGCTGTCCATGGCGGCAGGTGGAAAAACCATTGCGGTCAACCGCAAAGCTCGGCATGATTATTTTGTGCTGGAGACCTTTGAAACCGGTATTGAACTGGTAGGAACCGAGGTCAAGTCGCTCCGTCAGGGCGGTGTCAACCTGAAAGACAGCTGGTGCACGATTGATAACGGCGATCTGTTTGTCAAAGGCATGCACATCAGTCCCTATGAAAAGGGAAATGTGTTCAACCGTGACCCTTTTCGGGTACGGAAACTGCTGATGCATAAACGGGAAATCATGCGGCTGTACGGCAAAGTCAAGCAGGAAGGTCTGACATTGATTCCCCTTTCTCTCTATTTCAAAAATAGCCGCGTTAAACTGGAGATGGGCCTATGCAAAGGTAAACAGCTCCACGACAAGCGCGAAGATATGGCCAAACGGGATGCAAAACGGGAAATCGACCGTGCAATGAAGTCTCGTTCGCGCGGATAAGGGAGACGGTTGGATGTTTTTCACAGAACTGGATTTAAAGGTTGATTACAAGGCACTTGGTCTGCAAACGCCGAAAAAAGCACCTTCCTTCTGCGGACTGATTCTCAAAAATTACGACGAATACTCCAAAGACAGAAAACGTCCTGCCGTTCTGGTCCTTCCGGGCGGCGGTTATGAATTCACCTCCCAGCGGGAAGCAACTCCGGTTGCGCTGGAGTTTGCGGCAGCAGGTATTTCGGTATTTGTGCTGCATTACTCGACAGCACCTGATGTCTTCTTCCCCACTGAGCTGGTCCAGGTGTTTTCGGCAATTCGTGTCATACGGGAAAATGCTGTTCAATGGAACATCGACCCGGAACAGATCTACCTCTGCGGCTTCTCGGCCGGCGGACATCTGGCGGCTTCTGCCGGTGTATTCTGGAACCGGGATTGGGTGCATAAACTTGGTTTTGAAGGGAATGCACATAAACCCAGTGGCCTGATTCTCAATTATCCGGTCATCACCAGCGGTGAATTTGCCCATCGCGGCTCGTTTAAAAACCTGCTGGGTGACCAGTATACCGAAGAACTGCTGGAACTTAACTCGCTGGAAAAACAGGTCAGCAAAGATACACCTCGCTGCTTCATCTGGCATACTGCTGAGGATGACGCAGTCCCGGTACAAAATTCGCTGATGTTTACCAGTGCGCTGGCAGCAAATCAAATTCCGTTTGAACTGCATATCTACCCTCATGGTGGACACGGGCTGAGTCTCGCAAATGAGCTGGTCTGCAACCAGGATGGGGTTTTTCAAAAGATTCAAACATGGGTTCCGTTCGCTAAACAATGGATCTTGAAGGACNNNNATGGGGGCGTAAAGGTTTCGACGGGGGTTTTGAAGTCTGGTAAGCGGGTAGAGCGGGCGAAAGCTCTTTAATCGTCGCACCTAAAATTAAACGCTAAATCTAATACTAGAACCTTAGCTTACGCAGCTTAATTAAGCTGTGGCCTGCACGGACAGGTGCCACGGGGTCCGTCAGGTTCTAATCAGTGGCCAACGTCAGCCCGGATTGTCCCGGCCGGCCTGACGTACTAGGGACTACCGGGGGGCATAGCCTGTTGACCGGCGATGCGCCCCGGGAACTTCAATAGATCAACTGCACCCGGAGAAAACCCGATGGATTGACTTTCGGACAGGGGTTCGATTCCCCTCGCCTCCACCAAATGATAGGTATGCGAACACCTGTAAGATCGCACCAATGCCTGATGGTCTTTTCTGTGTCGTGGTCGCCATTGACGATCACGACACAGAGGCCAGAAGGCAGACGCACAAAGCGACCTATGCCGAGATACGCGCATGGATCGAAAAAATATATATCCAGACTGTCACCAACCTGGATATTAGTCGTGCCAAGCAGAGCTGCGGTCTGCAGACCACAAAGTACAAAGGCAGACAGGCATCCGGCAAGTATGCCGATCCGCGCCGCCGCCTCGATAAGGAGGCATTGGTGATCCAAGCTCTGAGGCACTTTGGCCTATTATGATGAAAAAGACCCGGCACGGAGTAAAATCCGTGTCGGGTCTTTTTTCTGGCTCTTTGTCAATAGTTGGGG
>DCTE01000185.1:0-8171 GCA_002329405.1 Ruminococcaceae bacterium UBA1448
TGTACTTGGATCGCCGGAAAATGCGGTCAGCGAGGATCTGGAAGCGGAGGCGGAACGCGCGGCACTGCGTGCGGCAGTCTCACGGCTGTCCGGGCGGGAACAGCAGATTATGACGCTGCGTTTTGGGCTGGACGGCAGACGGGAACATACCCAGAAGGAGGTCGCCGATTATATCGGGATTTCACAATCATACATATCCCGCCTGGAAAAACGGATTTTGAAACGTCTTGCGGTAGAGCTGCGTGAGCAAATCTGAGCTGGGTGAGCGGATCTGACCAGATGACAAAAAAGAAGGGCTGTCCCCGGTAAAACGGTGTACAGCCCTTCTTTTTTGTCAGATTTCAATGATGCAGCGTTCGTAGGCATTGACAACAGTTGTATCTTCCAGTTTATCATACCGTTTGAAACGGGATGTATAGTTCTGATGGATATGCCCATGTACAAAATACTTTGGGTGGTAATGGCAGATCAGCCGGCGGAAGACCTTGAAGCCCTGGTGGGCCAGGTCTTCCCCGTCGTTGACCCCTCTCGCAGGGGCGTGAGCGACCAGGATATCAAATCCCCGGTGAAAAACCAGTGGGAACAGTAGCTTGCGCACACGTTTTGCCATCTCCCGTTCGGTATACTGGTTCTCAACATCCTTGCGGTAGCGCATTGAACCGCCCAGACCGACGATCCTGACTCCTTTATAGATATAATACTCACCGTCAATGGAGATACAGCCTTCCGGTGGTCTGGTCTGATATTTGGTGTCGTGGTTGCCGTGGACGTATAAAACCGGTATCGGCAGCAGCGTCGCCAAAAAAGAGAGATAGCCCGCGTCCAGATCACCGCAGGAAATAATCAGGTCGATTCCCTCAAATTTGCTCCGTTCGAAGTAATCCCACAAATATTCCGACTCCTGGTCGGCGAGTACAAGAATTTTCACGTCGATGTTTCCTTTCAGACAGTTTCCTCTTTGCGTGTCTCAACGCCCTGCTGGATGGTGACCGGCACGGCATGGTCCATCAGCTCATTGGCTGTCGGGATGCTGCCGATGACATTTTCCGCCAGCCAATCCATGTTGACGATTTCTTCCGGCGTCAGCGAACGATTGGGGTCGCTCTGGACGATTCCGTTCTGGGCGTAGAGCACGCCGGCAAACGGATCAAAATGTCCAGAACGGATGGTGTCCTTGAGCAGTTCAACCAGCCGTTTGGTTCCGATCGGGATACGGGCCGAGTAGACGACGTCGATAACATCGGCCGACAGTCCCCACCAGTAGCTGATAGCTTTGCTGTCTTTCTTGTCTTCGTCGTATTTCCAGGTCCCGTCCATCACAGTACGGATCAGCTTTTCATAAAAGGTGCCCCAGTTGTAAAGCGGCATTGCCTGGCTGATGGTATTGCCTTCCTCGTCCAGCTGGATCAGGCCAAAATCCCGGTATCCTTTTTCCGGGATGACCATATCCCTGCCCAGGAAACAGTCGGGATGCAGCCGCAGCAGCTCTTCATCCAGATTGAAGTCCTTCAGCGTCGACCAGAGCAGATGAACCTTAATCCGTGGATTGACCATCTTAGCCCCCAATGCAAAAGCATTGATGCTGGCAATCGTCCCATAGATCGGATAATCGGCAACATAAGCAATTTTATCGTTGCTGGACAGCGCGCCTGCAATTGCACCCATCAGGAACTTGGCTTCGTGCATCCGGGAATAATAGGTGCGGATATACCGGTGGGTGGTGTTCAGCGAGCAGTTGAGGATTTTGACGGTCGGATGGGCAATCGCCGCCTTGACACTTGCCTGTACAAAGACAGGGGAGGTGGTAAAGACAATATCCGCCCCTTTGCTGATGGCCTCCTCAAGAACTTCGTCCACATTTTCCTGCGTAGTATTTTCGTAAGTGAAGGTGTCGATTTCATCCTTAAAAACCGAGCTGATATGGGTCCTACCCAGCTCATGCGCATAGGTCCAGGCCGAACTCTGGGGGGTACGCATATAGATGAAGGCAACTTTCAGATGCTGGGTAGTATTCAAAGGCAGCAGCCGGTCGAGCAGTGGTTTTTCGTGTTGGCTTGGGTTGAGTTTCAGATCAATCTCTTCCTGATAAGGCTTGGATTGCAGGACAAACTCTTCCCAGCAGGAGGCGGTCAATGCCATAATCTCACTGCGGGTCTTATCCTTGATCGAATCATAGCTGTACAGGTCGAGGAACAGCAGAAAAGCATCACCATCGGTCAATGCCAGTTTTTCGCCGCCATTCTGATAATAACTTTCCTGGAAGCTGAAAAATACTGAATTGAAGGCGACCTTTTCGTCGTTGGTCCNNGTCAGCAATTTGGTAAAACCGCCCAGTTTGCTGAAATAGATATAGTTGATGCCGGTTACCCGGTAAAAATCCAGAAATTCGTAGTAGATTTTATTTTCCAGCTGGTCTGTCCGTTTGGGGATCAGGCGGATTACATTGCCGGGAATCGAGTAGGCACCATAGTATTTCATGACACTGACCCGTTTGTTCCCTTCCTGGATATAAAACCGGTTCATATATTCGTATGCCTTGACGGGATCGCGGAATCCTTCATTTTCCTGAATGGCACTGAGGTTTTGCCATTTGGCGGCAAACTCGGTTGCAGGGCCGAGAATCGGCATGAAGTTGGCTGCGAAAGCGGTGCTCCGGCCGGCCGTTTTAGTACCGACAATCTGGCGCATCGGGATCTGGACAACGCCGAGGGGGACCTCCGAGTAGCTGGTGCTGTCGGGCAGAATTTCATCCAGTACTTCCAGTGTAGGCAGCTGGCCATTCAGAAGCCGGGACTGATATTCTTTCTTCCCGAGTTTATAGGCTTTCTCGTATTCTTCCATTTTCATACTCAGAACACTTCCTTACCTTACATTCTGAAATCGGACGTATCTGTTTGTATCGTCCTGGCTTTATTATACTGGCATTTTCTGTTTCCGTCAAGCGTTCTAAGGCAAACAAACCCCGGTATTTACTGGCTTTGTGACGATTTGGCGGGGGTGGAAAAGACTGAGAAAATAGTGATTTATTTTTGTACAATTTTTATTTTCTTCCTGTCGCTTTTTCCGGTTTTTCGCCCTTGCCGCTGATGGGGGAAGATTGCCGGTTACAGGTTGACACTACTTGTTGACCGGCCGCAGATATGCTATAATTTGTACAGAATGGCTGCCGGGATATCCGGCGGCGCGACAGCTAAGGAGTGTTTTGGATATGTCAGAATGGAAAAAGTATATGGATGAAAATGACGCATTTGCCGATTCGGTGGCGGCATTGCCCCACAACTGCGCGGCCAACCCCTATCTGACGGTGCTGCCGGATGAGGATGACCCCCGCGTCCGCCATCTGTTTTACGATGCCCATCTTCCAGGTGCCTCTACCTGGATGCACCTGATCATCGGCAGTGAACGGGCACTGCTGATTGACACCGGTATGGGAGCGGGCGACCTGAAGGGCGCTGTCGATGCACTGACCGGCGGAAAGCCGCTGGACGTTGTCAATACCCATTTTCATGGCGATCACTCCGGCGGCAACGGCCAGTTTGACAGGGTGTATTGCCCCGAACAGGATGTCCCCTATCTCAAAGCCCAGATGGCCCATCCTGAAACGCGGATGCGCCCTCTCTGTGATGAAAAGGATCTGGTCCCGATCAGCGATCAGACGGAAGTAATCCCATACCGGGACGGTTATCGCTTCCGGCTGGGCGATGGGGAAGAAGTGGAGGCAATTTATACCCCCGGCCATACCGCCGGCGGCTGCATGCTGCTCGACCACAAAAGCGGCATTCTCTACAGCGGCGACGCGGTCCTCTCCACTCCGACGCTGATCATTGAACGGTTCCCGAATACCTGGTTCCCCGAAGCAATGACCGTCACCGCTTTCCGGGATTCGCTTGTCAGCAACCGTCCGCGGCTTCAAGCGGTCAGAAAGCTCTGTCCCGGCCATGGCAAACAGGGTATCGACCCCGGTTATCTGGAAGAGATGATCGGCTGTCTGAATCAGATTATTGACCATCCCGAACTGCACGAGCTTTATGATTATGTCGATGACCCCGGCCAGCGGCAGATCATGTGCGTCGGGCGGGCAATGGCCGTCTACAGCGACTCAAGGATTCGGTAAGTATTCAAACGATAGTTTGTCTGGTTGACATTCACAAACCTGCGGTGCTATACTGTGCATATTGACCGCTTCTGCGGTCGGAAAAGGAGAAGAAAAGTATGGCAGGATATTGGAATGTGCCGGTCGGCAGAAAAGGTGTCTCCGCCCGGATTCAGCTGTTTGCCCGGGGCGAAAAATACGATGAACAGCAGCTGGTGGTGGCAGAAGAGCCGGAAATGTGGGCAGTGTTTCCGCTGCCTGATGGGAACGCGGAGGATTTTTCTTTCCGTTTTACTAAGTGTGGGGAAGATCAGGCGCAGCAGCTTGCCCGGCTGGTCCGTATGACCGATCAGCCTGCTGACAGTATGACGGCGGGCAGGGAAGAGATGCGGCCGCTGGTGCACTTTGCCCCCCGCCGGGGGTTCCACAATGACCCCAATGGGCTGCTGTATTACAACGGCCTGTATCATATGTTCTACCAGCTTAACCCCTATGGCCTGAACCATGCCAACACCCACTGGGGCTGGGCGGTCAGCAGCGATCTGCTCCACTGGACCGAACGCCGTCCGCCCCTCTGCCCGAGTGATGAGGAAGGCAATATCTTTTCCGGCAGCGGTGTCGTGGACTGGAACAATACCTCTGGTTTGCAGACGGGGGAGCATCCGCCGATCTTTTTGTTTTATACCGCGACCCGGGTACGTTTTCTGCCCCGTCTCGGCTTTGACGAGGACGGCAAGCCGATCTTCCCGGAAGGATGGGTCCGTCCCAAAGCCGATCAATGCGCGGCGGTCAGCCTGGACGGCGGCAACAGCTTTCAAAAGATCGGCTGTGTCGTTGACAGTATCGTCGGGCTCAACCGTGACCCCAAGGTCCGTTGGGTGCAAGATGCCGGCTGCTGGGTGATGGCACTGTATCTCGAGGAAAACGACTATATGCTGCTCTATTCGGACGACCTGCTCCACTGGGAGCAAGGGGAGCGGCTGACGATGGAGGGAACAGCGGAATGTCCCGACCTGTTCGAGCTGTTTCTGGACGGCGATCCCGGACAGGCAAAATGGGTGCTGTTCGGCTCACCTGAAAATTACCAGCTGGGGCATTTTGAGGGGCGGCATTTTGTCGCCGAAACGCCGGTGATCAAGGGTTCCACCCAGAACGGCGGCACCGTCCGCATCTTTACCAATGCCGCGACCTACGCTCCGCAGACCTTCTTCGGTCTGGAGCGCGGAGAAGAAATCCAGATCTCCTGGATTCCGACCGTCTTTCCAGGCACTCCATTTGCCAGTTGTATGAGCCTGCCCTGGAAGCTGTCGCTGGTCACCACCCCGGATGGCCCGCGGCTGAAAGCCGACCCGATTGACGCGGTAAAATCACTGCGTACCGAGTCGGTCGGGATATCGGAGAAAAAGCTGGCGCGTTTTGGCGGAGAGGCACTCGATCTGGAAGTTGAACTGCATTTTGACGCCCCCGATGGACGGGCGATGCTGTCCTTGCGTGGTGTACCGGTTCTGGTACAGGCGGGCGGCAGGGAACTGGTGTTTCCGACTGGTANNTTCTATCAGCTGCCCCAGCCGGTGGACGGGAAAGTTTCGCTGCGGATCATCGCTGATCAGGGCAGCATTGAGCTGTTCAGCGGCGTTTTCCATTGCGGGCTCAACAGCCCGCTCGATCCCGGAAAGACCGGGCTGGAACTGATCTGTCTGGATGGTTGCCGGGCAGAGGGGACGCTGTGGAAGCTGCGCAGTGCCTGCCATGCCGGCAAATGATATAAAGATATAAGCGAATGATAAAAGCCATACCATCCACAGGATTTTCCCTCTGAATGGTATGGCTTGTTTTGTGATAATGGTCAGATTGGATTATTCATACATCTCATCTGAAGCAAACACCCGGTTGCGGCAAACAATTGCTCCGCCCCGCATGCAAGAGGCGATTTCATCCTGACGGGACAGCCGGATATCCGGGATAACACTGACTGACGGCGCGACATAGGACTGGACATACCTTTGCAGCGTCTGCAAAAAGTATCCGCCGGCCTTCGCATAATCCCCCTGGATGATGATGATGTCCGGGTCGGCCAGAAACAGCAGCTGCCGCAGCGATACTGCAAACCACCTTGCCGCGTACCGCATCACCGCCTGTCCAAGCTCATCTCCCGCTTCGGCTGCTGCAAACAGATCAGCCAGCTCAGGCTCCCGGCCCAGCCCCGACAGGCTGGACGAGAGATACAGTGCCGGATTGCTGCTGATCTCACTGAGCAGCCTCTCCCTGCATACCAGTACCCCAAGGCTGTCGCCGCCCAGTGAGGTGTCCGAATCAGGATGAGAGGTGAAATTGAGCGGGATACCGCTGATCTCGCCCAGTACGCACCGCTTGCCCTGAACGATATGTCCGCCGCGGATGACTGCCGCCATCCCGCCGTGGCCGTGGGTGTACAACAGTACCGAATTGTCTCTGACTGTCGGGTCCTGTCCCGCTTCGCTGAGCATCATCGAACGGACCGGGTTGCAGCAGAAAACGGTCACCCCGAAAAGTTCATCCGACAGCATCTTCCCCAGCGGGACCTGTCCATTCCAGCCGCCCATGCCGCTGGAAAAGACCGTTCCAGTGTGGATGTCGACAACTCCATGCACCGAACAGGTGACGCTTTTCAGCAGTGCCGGGTCCTTTCCGACGTCCGCCAGCATCCTCCGCATCAGCCGGCCGCATCCGGCGACCAGTTCATCAGGGGTATATGCAGGGAAGGGGGTCTGATGGTAAGCTGAAAGATCTTCTTCACTCCGGGTCAGCAGTGTCAGCCCGATGCTGTACAGTGCGCCGTACAGCATGTTTCCGGCTGAATAGATGCTGCCAACAATTCCCCAGCTTTCATCCAGGATGAACAGGTCAGGTTTTTTGCCGCCCTCGCTGGTCGAACTGCCCTTTCCGGCGTCAGCCGCAATTCCTTTCTGGATGAAGAAATCCATACATTTTTTAATTGTGTTGCGGGAAAGGTTGCAGCTCTCCGCAAGCTGACCGAGCGATACCCTGTCGCCCCGCTGGAGCAGTTCCAATACAATCCGCCGGTTGTTCAGTTTAATGTCGCGGGGTTTTTCTCCCGCAATCTGTTCAGGCACAGACGAAGCCATCCCGGGTTCCTCCTTTTTCTGTATAAAGACAATGCAGGTATCATACCGTTGTGATCAGAACCTTGCCCCTGCCTTTGAGGGTGTAGACACCGGCAGCTGCCGGGATAAAATAGCTTTCTCCCTTTTTGGCTTCTACCAGCTGCCCCTCATTTTCAATGACCATCTTTCCGTCGGTCACTGTAAGGCAGTGGAAGGAAAGAGGGGAGGCGTTGTCGGAGTATTCACTGTGCAGGTCGATTCCGAACACGGTAAAATAATGGCAGCTGCCCAGCAGGGTTCGGGTGTAGCCGTTGTGCGGTTCCGGGTGTCCAATCGGGCCCATCCGCGCCGGACGTTCAAACCGCAGTACATCCAGTGCTTTGTCCAGATGCAGTTCGCGGGGATTGCCGTCCTTATCGGTGCGGCCGTAGTCATANNGGAATTCTGCTGGATCTCGGCGATTACAATTCCCTTGCCGATCGCGTGCAGCGTTCCGGCATTGATCCAGAAAACATCCCCTTTGTGAACTGGAACGTGGTTGCACAGCTGGGGAAGGGTATTGTCCAGCGCGGCTTTTCGGACTTCTTCCGCTGTAACCGGGCGGTCAAAGCCATAGAGCAGTTCTGCTCCCTCATCACAGTCGACGATGTACCACATCTCCGTCTTTCCGACTGAACCTTCCACCCGCATTGCGTATCGGTCATCCGGGTGTACCTGCACCGACAGGTTATCTTTGGCGTCGATCAGTTTGATCATGACCGGGAAGCTCGGAAAGGCGGCCGGACGGGTGCCCAGGACCTCAGCTTTGCCGCGGATGCGGATAAACTCAGTCAGCGGGACCGGTTTGGTGGCGTCCATTCCGGCTAACCCGATGGAAGAGACTCCGTCCTTATGGCAGGACAGTTCCCAGCTCTCGGCGACCTTTGCAAGGTCGGATTGTTTGCCGTATTCCTCCCGCAGACGGTTACCGCCCC
>DCTE01000185.1:8191-9162 GCA_002329405.1 Ruminococcaceae bacterium UBA1448
AGAGTGAGTAGATCATGGCCTGCTCCTTTCTGCGTCATTCTTCACTCGCTTTGGCAAGTGTTTTTGCGTTTTCAACATTCAGGGCGGTGACGCCGGTCAGGGTACGTTTGACCAGACCGGTCAGCGTCTTGCCGGGGCCAAGCTCAAGATAGCGGGTGTAACCTGCTGCCTGCATCGCCGCCAGTTCGCTGGTGAACCGGACGGGGGAGACGATGTGCCGCGCAAGATAACCGGGCATATCCGAGAAATCTTCCAGCAGTCCCCCGGTCAGGTTGGAATAGAAAGCAAGTGCCGGTTTCTGGAAGGTAAAGCCTTTTGCCGCCTGATAGAATTCATCGGCAGCCGGCTGCATCAGTTTGGAATGGAAAGCGGCCGCGACCTTGAGCGGGACCGCCTTTTTGCCCATCGCGATGAATTTTTCACAGGCAGCCGCGACCGCCTCCGAATCGCCCGCGATAACCGTCTGAGCAGTCGAGTTGTAGTTGACCGGCAGGACATATCCGTCGGTCTCTTCACACACCGCCGCGATCTCATCCGCCGGCAGACCCATAATGGCAGCCATCGAGCCGCCGCCTTTTTCAGCACATTTGCCCATTGCCGCTGCGCGGTGGGCGATCAGTTTGAAGCCGTCTTCCATCGACAGCATCCCGGAAGCAACCATCGCCGCATATTCGCCCAGCGAATGTCCGGCGACCGCCTCCGCCTCAATTCCGCGTTCCCGCACGCAGGCCAACGCCGCAAGGGAGGTCGCCATGATGGCCGGCTGGGCGACGGTGGTCACCGCCAGCTCTTCGGGGGTGCCGCCTGCGCACTTGTCCAGCAGGTCAAAGCCCAGCACCGACGACGCACAGTCAAACACCTTTGCAGCTTCTGCCGATTCATGGACAAGCTCAACAGCCATACCGGGGGCCTGGCTGCCCTGTCCGGCAAACAGAAAAACAGTTTTCATCTTTTCAGGTCCTTTCTGAAAT
>DCTE01000185.1:9170-12532 GCA_002329405.1 Ruminococcaceae bacterium UBA1448
GTCAACTGAATCCATCCTGTGAAGGAAATGTAAAATATTTGCCGCGGGACTTTTTTTTCCGCCAAAAATATGGCAAAATGGAAGTTCCGCAGACGGATTTCGGTTGACAATCCGGGCGTAAAAATATACAATAATGAAGTACAGTTTCACTATACCAAAATTCCGGGAATTTTTCAAGTTTTAGACGGAAGTTTTCCAATCTTTTTCTTCCGGGGTTTGGATATCAAAGAAAGGAAGCGCCCTGAGCGCGGTTGAGCTGAATATGGGATTGAAAATTTTGGGAACCGGCAGATACCTGCCTGAAACAGTCGTGACAAACGACGATTTTGCAAAAATTGTGGAGACCTCAGACGAGTGGATCGTCAAACGCACCGGTATGAAACAGCGCCGGATTACCGAGCAGCCGACCTGGGTTATGGCCGAACGGGCCGCAATAGCGGCGATTGAAAATGCCGGACTGACGGCTGCTGATATCGACCTGATACTGTGCACCACCGTCACCAGCGATTACATCACCCCGTCGATGGCCTGCATCATCCAGGGCGCGATCGGCGCGGTCAACGCAGTCG
The DNA here is from genome assembly GCA_002329405.1 of Ruminococcaceae bacterium UBA1448. Lineage (GTDB taxonomy): Bacteria > Bacillota > Clostridia > Oscillospirales > Ruminococcaceae > Faecivivens. The sequence continues at coordinate 9,740 of DCTE01000185.1, forward strand.
CGCTGGATATCAACGCTGCCTGCGCCGCCTTTGTTTACGCGCTGGACATGGCACATATGTATCTCCAGCACGGTTATCACCATGTACTGATTATCTCCGCTGAAGGGCTGTCCAAGATTACCGATTACACCGACCGTTCCACCTGCGTGCTGTTTGGAGACGCAGCTGGGGCGTGTGTGGTCGGCTGGAGCGAAAAGGGATTTGCTTCAACGCTGGGTGCCGATGGGACCGGTGCCAATACATTGTTTGCCCGCCGTCCCCTCAACGAAGTTCCGTTCGTTGAACAGATCGACCCCCAGTCGATCGACGGCTTCCCCGATGTAAACCGTCCTGGCGTATTGTATATGAACGGGCGGGAAGTGTACAAGTTCGCGGTCTCAGCGATGAGCCACGCGCTTAAGGATGCCTGTGAAAAGTTTGGGACAACCCCTGAAGAACTGGACCTGATTGTCCCCCATCAGGCGAACCTCCGCATTATCCAGTCGGCGGCAAAGGAACTCGGCCTGGCGCTGGAACGGTTTTATGTCAACATCGACCGCTATGGCAACACCTCTTCCGCCTGTATCCCGGTCGGGCTGTCTGAGCTGGGAGAAGCCGGCGAGCTGAAACCTGGACGCAAGATTGGCCTGGTTGGATTCGGTGCTGGTCTGGTCTATGGCGGCTGTGTTTTTGAATTGTAACAGAGAATGGGCGGATGCAGCTGTTTTCCGCCTGTGCAGCAGATGAAATATCCCGGCCGGGGGTCTTCCCGGCATGAAAGGAAAGGTATCAAGATGAAAACAAGAATCACTGAGCTTCTGGGCATTCAGTATCCAATCTTCCAGGGCGGTATGGCCTGGGTCGCTGAGGCAAACCTTGCCGCCGCAGTTTCCAATGCGGGCGGACTGGGCATCATCGCGGGCGGCAGCGCACCTGGTGAAGTTATCCGCGGCGAAATTAGAAAATGCCGTGAGATGACCGACAAGCCGTTTGGCGTCAACATCATGCTGATGAGCCCCAACGCCGAAGACCTTGCCCGCATCGTCGTGGAAGAGGGGGTCAAGGTTGTCACCACCGGCGCCGGCAACCCCGGTAAGTATATGGAACAGTGGAAGGCAGCCGGTATTGTTGTCGTCCCGGTTGTTCCTTCTGTCGCGCTCGCAAAGAGAATGGAACGGGCGGGTGCTGACGCGGTCATCGCCGAGGGTATGGAATCGGGCGGCCATATCGGCCAGATTACAACCATGTGCCTGGTCCCGCAGGTCGTTGACGCAGTCAAGATCCCGGTCATCGCCGCAGGCGGCATAGCCGACGGCAGAGGGCTGGCGGCTGCAATGATGATGGGTGCTGAGGGTGTCCAGTGCGGTACCGTCTTCCTGGCTTCCCCCGAGTGCCAGATTCACCCCAATTACAAGGAGATGGTCCTGGGCGCAAAGGATACCGATTCGGCGATCACCGGCGGCATCTGTGTCGGCGGCGCACCCTGCCGTCAGGTCAAGAACCGCTATACCCGTAAGGTCATCGAGGCTGAACGTGCAGGCAAGCCTTTTGCCGAGATCGAGGAGCTGACCATCGGTTCTCTCCGCCGTGCCGTTCAGGAAGGCGACAAGGAGAACGGTTCGTTTATGTGCGGCCAGATCGGCGGCATGGTCAACGAGATCCGTCCCTGTGCCGAGATCATCCGGTCGATGTTTGACGGCGCAGAAAAGCTTCTGAAAAACCGTTACAGCGAAATCTGTGAATAAACCCGAAAGGAATATCAAAATTATGGCGAAAACAGCATTGATTACCGGCGCATCCCAGGGGATCGGCGCCTGCATCGCAAAAACTCTCGCAGCTGATGGCTTCAATATTGCAATCGACTGCTATTCGGAACGTGAAGTAGAAAACGGCGGCGAGGCTGTCGCTGCTGCCTGCCGTGAGCTGGGCGTCGAAGCGGAATGCTTTGTCGCTGACGTCTCCAACTTTGAGGCATGCGGCGAGCTGGTCAAGGCGGTCAAGGCCCGTTTTGGCAGCATCGACGCGCTGGTCAACAACGCCGGCATCACCAAGGACGGCCTGATGGTCAGAATGAGCGAGGCTCAGTTTGACGCAGTTATCAATGTCAACCTCAAAGGTACCTTCAACATGCTGCGGCATGTCGGTGCCGTCATGATGCGTCAGCGCGGCGGACGGATTGTCAACATCTCCTCTGTTGCCGGTGTTTATGGCAACGCGGGCCAGATCAACTACTCCGCCTCCAAGGCAGGCGTCATCGGCATGACCAAGACGGTCGCCAAAGAGCTCGGCTCCCGCGGCGTCACCTGCAATGCGGTCGCTCCCGGCTTTGTCCGTACCCCGATGACCGACGTGCTGGAAGAAGATTATAAGGCGGAAATCCTCAAGCAGATTTCGCTCGGCCGCCTGGGCGAACCGGAAGACATCGCCAACGCGGTTGCTTTCCTGGTTTCGGACAAGGCGTCGTATATTACCGGCCAGGTGCTCGTCGTCTCCGGCGGCATGGTCATGTAAACAGAAAGGGACTGTAAGCGTATGAGAAGAGTGGTAATCACCGGCGCGGGTGTCATCAGCCCGGTCGGCAATACGGTCGAAAGTTTCTGGGAGCGGATCGTTGCCGGTAAACACGGCATCACCCCGATCTCTGGAATCGACAATCAAACCCCTGTCAAGGTCGCCGCACAGGTGCACGACTTTGACCCCACCCAGTGGATTGATAAGAAGGAAGCCAAACGGATGGACCGTTACTGCCAGTTTGCGCTCGCGGCAGCAATGGATGCCCTCAAAGACTGCGGCAGCGACTTGAAGGACCTTGAC
>DCTE01000205.1 GCA_002329405.1 Ruminococcaceae bacterium UBA1448
TCGCTTATACTATTAAAATGAGTAAGATGGGAAAGCATCAGATTGACGGTTATTTTGACTATGTAGTACCACCGCTCGAAGGGCTTTGGTGGCAGGAGGGTGTCTGTGGAGTAGATTATACACGGAAGGAAGATTTCCAGTGGATTTCAATGATTCGTCTGCCGGAGTTTGTAACACCTGAAGTTTTTGACTGGGCGGTGGCAGAAGCGGCGGATAAAAAGAAGATGGATTTTTCCGCTGTGGAATTTATGACCTGGCAGGAAGGCCGCTGTGTTCAGTGCATGCATGTCGGCCCCTATGACAATGAACCGGAAACCCTCCAAAAAATCCAGCTTTTTATGCAGCAACAGGGGCTTGTATCTGATTTTTCGCCTGGCCGGTATCATCATGAGATTTATCTGAGCGATGTCCGGCGCTGCCGCCCGGAAAATCTGAAAACAGTTCTCCGGCATCCGGTACGGTAATAGAGAACCTTTATTCATGCAAAAATCCCTTCTGCTCAGAACAGCAGAAGGGATTCTTCATAATAATCATTTTTATTTGACTTAGAGCAGCAGGCTGCCAATCTGATAGATCAGCGTTCCCGCTGCCCATGCAATCGCACACTGCATGATGACGACGCCAATTGTTTTCAGGCCGGAGCCAAGCTCATTCTTGATGGTTGCGATTGCCGCCACACAGGGGGTATACAGCAATGTAAACGCGAGGAATGCTGTCGCGCTGAGCGGGCTGAACATCGAATGGAGTGCAGCAGGCAGTTCGGCGGTACCGACACCCAGCAGAACACCCAGTGTCGAGACAACCGCTTCCTTTGCAGTAAAGCCGCTGAGCAGAGCGGTTGCAACCCGCCAGTCGCCATTGCCGAGGGGTGAAAGCAGCGGCGCGATCAGCTGTCCCAATGCCGCAAGCAAGCTGTCGGCATTGTCGGTGACAACATTTAAGCGGGTGTCAAAGGTCTGTAAAAACCAGATGATGATGGTGCCCAGAAAGATGACGGTAAACGCGCGCTGTAAAAAGTCTTTGGCTTTGTCCCACAGCAGCAGTGCAACCGATTTGGCCGACGGGAAACGGTAGTTGGGCAGTTCCATGACAAACGGAACCGGTTTGCCGGAAAAGACGGTCTTTTTCATGACCAGTGCGGCCAGCACCCCGACCAGCATGCCGCCAAAATACAGCGCAATCATCACCAGCGCCGCCGCGGATGGGAAAAAGGCGGAGGCAAATACCGCATAGATCGGGATTTTTGCTGAACAGCTCATAAATGGCGTCAGCATAATCGTCATTTTCCGGTCACGGTCGGAAGAGAGTGTTCTGGTCGCCATGACCGCCGGTACGGTACATCCGAACCCAATCAGCATCGGAACGATGCTTCGCCCCGACAGGCCGATCTTACGCAGCAGTTTATCCATGACAAACGCGACGCGCGCCATATATCCGGTATCTTCCAGAATCGACAGGAAGAAAAACAACGTTACAATAATGGGTAGGAAAGAAAGAACGCTCCCGACACCAGCAAAGATGCCGTCAATGATAAGACTATGTACCACCGGGTTGATGCCGTATACAGTCAGCCCCTTGTCGGCAAGTGCCGTCAGCCAGTCGATACCGGCTGCCAGCAGGTCGCTGAGGAAACTTCCGATGACGTTGAAAGTCAGGAAAAAGATCAGCAGCATGATCCCGATAAACACAGGGATAGCGGTAAACCGTCCGGTCAGCACCTCGTCAATTTTTACACTGCGCTGATGTTCAGCACTTTCGTGACATTTGACAACCGTGTCCCCGACGACCGATTCGATAAAACTGTACCGCATGTCCGCCAGTGCTGCGTTGCGGTCCAGTCCAGATTCCTGTTCCATCTCGATAATTGAGTGTTCCAGCAGTTCTTTTTCATTGTCGTCCAGTTCCAGCAGCTCGGTGATCTGTTCATCGCCTTCGATCAGCTTGGTTGCGGCAAACCGGGCGGAAATTCCAACCCTGCGGGCGTGGTCCTCGATAACATGGGAGACCGAATGGATACAGCGGTGGACCGGGCCATCGGGACAGAAGTCCAGTACGCTGGGCAGTACCTTGTTTTTCGCGGTGTCGACCGCCTTGCTGACCAGCTCGGATACGCCTTCATTTTTGGCGGCGGAAATAGGAATGACCGGGATTCCCAGCCGTTTGGACAGTGCTTTGACATTGATCGTGCCGCCGTTTGCGCGAACCTCGTCCATCATATTTAGTGCCAGTACCGTCGGGATCCGCAGTTCCAGCAGCTGTAAGGTCAGGTAGAGGTTGCGTTCGATATTGGTCGCGTCGACGATGTTGATGATCCCGTCCGGGTGGCCATTGAGGATAAAATCACGGGTGACGATTTCCTCGCTGGTATATGGGCGGATGGAATAGATGCCCGGCAGGTCGACCACTGAGCTGCCCTTTGCATCCCGGATGTCGCCCATCTTCTGGTCGACGGTGACGCCGGGAAAGTTGCCGACATGCTGGTTGGCACCGGTCATACTGTTAAAAAGAGTTGTCTTGCCACAGTTCTGGTTTCCGGCAAGAGCAAAAATCATATAGGATTCCTCCTCTGATGGACAGACGTTTTCGCCGCCTTAATCCTGTGTAATTTCAATCTGGGCGGCGTCTTCCTTGCGAAGGGTCAGTTCATATCCACGGATGCGGATCTCAATTGGGTCCCCCATCGGTGCCACCTTGATAACGCTCACTTTGGTGTGCGGGATTAGTCCCATATCCAGAAAACGCAGCCGCAATGGACCTTCACCGCCGACGGTCTGTATGGTTGCATGCTGACCAACTGCCAGTTCAGCCAGTGTCATGTTGATACCTCCTAGGATAGTTTACTCTGTCTAACCCATATGGTATCACATTGTCCCCCTAAGCGTCAAGAGAATATACAACAGGATGTAAAAGGCAAGTACCGCCTTTTTTGTCAAAAAGTAGAGGAACAAAGCTAAAAACTTGCAAACTTATTGCAATAAAGACAAAAAAAGAACTTCCATTTAATGGAAGTTCCTGAAAATGAAATAAAAAGGAGTAATTATAAAGGAGGGGGATTGAATTAGAAACAATGAATCGTTGTTTCCAAATCTATTATAACATAGCCCGAATGGGAATATGTGAATATATTATGAATATTCCCTTTTTCGCGTTTTTATCAATTCTATAGCGGATTATTTGTCGGACGGCATAAAATCGCTGCGCTTTCTGCGCGGACGCGGGCGGCAGCGCAGTTCGGTGAAAAAGTCGGTCAGCAGTTGTTGCGCCGCTTCTGCCATCACGCCGCCGGTCACATCCGGCTGATGGTTGAACGGAACATCAAACAGATTGATCAATCCGCCGCAGCAGCCGGCCTTTTTGTCCGTGGCTCCGTAGACAACCCGTGGAATCCTTGCATTGATAATTGCGCCTGCGCACATTGGGCAGGGTTCCAGCGTCACATACAGTACCGCACGGTGCAGCCGCCATCCGCCCAGTTTTTGGCAGGCCTGCTGAATTGCCAGCAGTTCTGCATGGGCTGTCGCGCAGCGTTCATTTTCCCGCAGGTTATGCGCTGTGACGAGTATCTCTCCATCCCAGGTCAACACTGCACCGACTGGGGTTTCTCCCAGTGCCGCGGCTTTTTTTGCTTCTTCCAGTGCCAGCGACATCAGTTGTTCATCCCGTGTCAGTTGGATCAGCTCCTTAGTCTTTTAAGAAATGACAATCATCTGCTGAAATGACTGGAACAGCCACAGGGCGGCAGACGCGGTAAAGAATGCGCTGGTCAGCGAGATTGCCAGCTTTTTTCGGAAGGTAAACTGGCTGCGGTGGCGGACTGGCTGTCCGCTCAGCCGGGCATAGTCCAGCGTCCGTGACGAAAGGATAAAAGCGTTTTCATCCTTTAAGCAGATAATTGAAAAGGCAATCAGACCGGCTGTGATCAGCAGCAGTGTGACCGATATCTGCGCCAGCAGACTGTTGGGCAGCAAAATAGACAGCAGTTCCGGCCAAAGTACGTTGAGACAGTGGCTGATGGTGGACACCAGGATAGAACCGGTGCGCAGGGTAATATATCCATACATCAGTGCCATCAATGTTTTTTGCAGTCCATCAGTCAGATTGCCAGCTGTCAGCCCGCTGATAATCGCAGTCATCATCAGTGCAAAAGCGTCACTGTGCTTGCGGAATACCCGCAGCAGCAGTCCGCGCAGCAGGATTTCCTCCAGAATCACACCGATCACAGCTGTCCGCATCAGATACATGATCTGTGCGATTGGCAGAACAGGGGGAGAACTGGTATTGACCTCTACCAGATTAACTGTCTGCAATACCCCGTTCAGAAAGTCCCGTACAAACAGCGTTAAACCCGACAACCCCAGACTGCACAGGATACCAAGGATTGCGGTGACCGGCGGAAAAGCGGTATTGCTTCGCTGGCGGATTTCTCTGCCGCCGGTTCCCAGCAGAAAGAAAATCGGTATCAGGTAACTTCCGTATGTCCAGATGTCAGTACGCATTTGTCCCAAAATTGCGTTCCACAGCACCAGCTGCTGTGGTGTTTCCAACGGCAGCCATTTTGCCAGCCATCCGACAAAAAGCTGCGCGGGAATATATAAAAGCGACGGCAAAAGCAGCAACATCAGCATGATTCCACCCGCAACCGAAGCGCTTCTCCGAATTTCCGCGCGCTCGATGTCCTGCGGGTCCAGGTGAATAAAGCCGTAACCGCTGACATAGACGTTGCCGTCGCAGTCCAGATCGGGCCAGTGGACAAGGTGCGGATAGCCTTTTCCACTTCGTGGTTCCCGTTGAAACTGCATGATATCCTCTCCCGGCTCAAGAATAGATTGATTTATATTGATTATACCATGCTGGCAAAACAGAAAAAATATTTTTCTGTAAATTTTCCGCGTCGGGTGCAAAAACGCTGGCATAGTGGGCAACTTTGTCTATCTTTTCACATAAATTTGCGGTTAGCTCTGTACAAATCTGAAAAAATCCAGTATAATAAAGTAAAAATCAATGCAAAGGGTGTGTCATCTTGCCGGTTGGTATCCTGTTAAACGCTGCCGCTATCTTTATTGGCGGGGTGCTGGGNNGGGCGCTTCATTTGGCCGGAAAATCCCCCGCCATATCTGTACCGTTCTTCCGGCGGCTTTTGGCAGTTGTTCAATGTTGATGGGAATCAGCAATATTGTCAAGATGCAGACCATGCCGGCGGTTGTCCTTTCTGTGATCATCGGTACAATTATCGGGGAAGCCTTCTGCCTGGAAAGCAGGTTTCGCCAGCTGGGCGGCTGGATGGGGCCGCGGATCGCGGCACTGTTCCATGTCGGGAATGATGGTGACGAGGGGATGCTGACCGATTTTGTATCGGCGTTGGTGCTGTTTTGTGCGAGCGGGACAGGAATATTCGGTGCGCTTCAGTCAGGGCTGAATGGTGATCATACCCTGCTGATTACAAAAGCGATTCTCGACTTTTTTACAGCGGTGATTTTTGCGGTTACCGTCCGTCATCTGGTTGCGTTTATCTGCATCCCGCAGCTGGCGATTATGCTGCTGTTGTTTTTCAGCGCCAGACTGCTGATGCCGGTTATTTCCGATTCGATGCTGAATGATTTCATGGCCTGCGGGGGAATACTGGTCTTTGTTACCGGCTTTCGGATTGCAAAGGTACGCGAGTTCCCGATCGGCAGCATGATCCCGGCGATGATTCTGGTGATGCCGCTGTCATGGGCCTGGACCAGCTGGATTGCGCCGCTTTTGGGATAATGCTGGAAAGTTCTTTCAGGCTTTTTAAGTAAAAAATTTAAAATTCCTTCACACCAAAATACAAAGGTTATGTCACAATATTGGTGTGAAGCAAACCGCTGAAAGGTTGTGTACAAATGCCACGTTTTTTTGTCCCGCCAGTTACAGGCGATACCGTCTGTCTGGATGGAGACAGTGCCGCGCATATCAGCCGTTCGCTGCGGATGCGTCCGGGTGAGAGGCTGACCTTGTCGGATGGGCAGGGGACCGATTATCAGGCTGAGATCCTTTCGACCGGCAGCCTGGTGCAGCTGAAGATCCTTTCCCAAAGCCGTTGTCTGACCGAGCCTGCCGCGCGGCTGACTCTGTTTCAGGCACTGCCCAAGGGGGATAAGATGGACTTTATCGTCCAGAAAGCGACTGAACTGGGGGTCAGCGTCATTCAGCCGGTGCTGACCGATCGCTGTGTTTCCCGGCCGGATTCCAGGTCGATGGCGAAAAAATGCGAGCGTTATCGGAAGATTGCGCTGGAGGCTGCACAGCAGAGCGGCCGCGGAAAGATCCCGGAAATCAGGGAACTGGTTACATTGCGGGAGGCGGTCGGAATGCTGCCCAGAAAGAGCGTGCTCTTTTATGAAAAAGGCGGCGAGCGGCTGGCAAATCTGATTTCTCCAGCCGATGAAGAGATTGGGATGTTTGTCGGCAGCGAAGGCGGATTCTCGGAGGAGGAAGCGGCTTTCCTGGCAGAAAACGGTGTTGCACCGGCGACGCTGGGTGCGCGGATTTTGCGGTGTGAAACAGCACCGCTGTGTGGTATATCGGTGATCCTGTCGCTGACAGGTGATATATGATCATGAATGGAAAGGATGGAAAATGAGATGAAAAAAAGTTTTTGGATTTCACTGATCGCAGGTGTTGCTGCCGTTGCTGCTGTAGCGGTTGCAATCGCCGCTCTGATTCGCAGAAAGACAGAGGCAATCGCACAGGAACTGGATTTTGAGCCGGATGATGATTATTTCGACCTTTCTGACGAGCAGGAAGAGGACGATGGGGAAGAGCCGTCCGATGAGCCGGAGGAGGAAGTAGAAGAAGAGATTTCCACTTCTTCTCATGAAGAGCCGATTGATGTTCCCGGCGATGATGAGAAAGAAGACTCTTAAGCCGGAAAGATAAAAAAACTGAACAGGCTGAATTTAAAACAAATGTCTGACTCCCGTCGGGCAGCCCTGAAACTTTGACGGTTTTGGGACTGCCGGCGGGCGTTTTGTTTTTTCGGCTGTTCAGTGATTTTGAATTTATTTGGTTGAGAGGGAGTCGCGCACCTGTTGGATGGATATTCCAGCTTTTTTTGCAGCGGCGGCAAGGTCTTCATATTCCGCTTTGTATCTATGTACGCCATATCCTTCTGAAATCTTTGTGCGGATGGGTCCGTAAGGAGAGTCCAGCGTTTCTTCCCGCCGCGTCAGAGTATAGCGGCTGTATTCTGTCCGGCGGATACCGATGGTAGTGGTATGGGCGAAGATCAGCCGCGCCATCTTTTCAGCATCCTGTGGGCGGCAGAGACAGTGCAGCAGCAGCCCGGGACGGTTTTTCTTCATCTGAATTGGGGTGGTAAAGACATCCAGTGCACCGTTTGCCAGCAGCTGTTCCGAGGCAAATCCGATGTCCTCTCCGGTTATGTCGTCGAGGTTGCAGGAAAGTTCGACAATCCGATCACCGGCATTTTCGGTTTCTCCCATGAAAGCCCGGATACAGTTGGCAGCTGGAAAAACCTTTCGGCCAATGCCATAACCAATTTTTTCAGTGGCCATTATTGGCATCGGAACAAACCGGGTGACAAAATGCCGCAGCAGTGCGGCACCAGTCGGGGTGCATAGTTCTCCGCTGATACTGCCTGAGTAAGAGGGGATTCCGCGCAGCAGCCAGGCAGTCGCCGGGGCGGGAACCGGCAGAATGCCGTGTGCACAGTGGACATGTCCGCTGCCGACATGAACAGGTGAGCAGAGGACTTCATCCGCACCGATCATCTCCATCAGCAGACAGACACCGGTGATGTCTGCGATTGCGTCCATGTTGCCGACCTCATGAAAATGGATTTCTTCGACCGGACAGTTGTGGGCGTGGCTTTCCGCTTCGGCAATCAGCTGATAGACCGCCAGCACATCCTGCCGGACCTTTTCGGAGACATCCAGCCCGGCAACGATAGTGCGGATGTCTGCCATACTGGTATGATGATGGCCGTGATGATGATGCTCGTGGTCGTGATCATGGTCGTGATGATGCTCGTGGTCGTGACCATGGTCGTGGTCATGGTCGTGGTGGTGCTCGTGGTCGTGATCATGGTCATGGTGGTGCTCATGAACATGATGGTGTTCTTCCGAAATGATCAACATATCATCCTGTCCTGCTGCCGCCAGACGGACATCTTCGGTGACTTCCTCTTCGCCGTCAATCGTGACCAGCATATGGGTACCGTGGATTCCGCAGGTTTCAGCATTCTCGCGGGTAACTCTGACGCCAGGGATTCCCAGATTGTTTATCTTTTTGACAAACGCTTCCGCGTCGGTCAATTCTGACAGTGCTGCCATCAGCATGTCGCCGGCAGCGCCCATTCCGCATTCCAGATAAAGTGTTTTCATCATGTATTCTCCTTTTCGGTATCCGGCACCGGTTTGCTGCCGGTCCGGTGGTTGATACGGCTGGCCAGAAACCCTGCACCAAAGCCGTTGTCGATATTGACGACGCTGACGCCGCTTGCACAGCTGTTGAGCATGCTCAGCAGGGCGGATACCCCGCCGAAGCTCGCGCCATACCCGACCGAAGTCGGGACGCCGATGACCGGGCAGTCCACCAGGCCGCCGACGACGCTTGCAAGTGCGCCTTCCATACCGGCGACGGCAATGACGACATTTGCCTGCATCAGCACATCCAGCCGGGAGAGCAGCCGCTGCAATCCGGCAACTCCGACATCGTACATTCTGACGACGCGGTTGCCCATCGCTTCGGCAGTCAGTGCAGCCTCTTCACAGACCGGCTGGTCGGAAGTACCGCCCGAGGCGACAACAATATATCCGTCGGCATCGACATATTCGACCTTGTTGACAATTCCGATGCGGGAAAGCGGGTCATACCACAGTCCGGGGTTGGCGGCGCGGACAATCTCCTCCGCATCCGGGTGCATCCGGGTGATCAGGATATTCTGACCGCCATGTTCCGCCATTGCCGCGGCGATAGAAGCAATCTGTTCGGGGGTTTTGGAAGCACCGTAGATCACCTCGGCACTGCCCTGACGCAGTGCGCGGTGATGGTCAATTTTGGCAAATCCCATCTCCTGAAAGGGTTCCAGTTTAAGCTGAAGGGCGGCCTGCTCGACGTTGAGTTTCCCATCCCGAACGGCCGCGAGGATTTCTTTTGTATTCATCTGATTGCACCTCTCATTCTCTGGACGTCCGCGGGACCATATCCAGCAGGACGGTGTCAAAATATCTGCTCACAGCCTGGATGACTTTCTGCCGCATCTGGTCGCTCATCTGCCACTGAGAGGGCAGCAGCTGAAGCCGCGCCGCACCATGAAAGACGCGCACCCGGAAGTCAGAAAATCCGAGGGCAGCAAGGGCCTGTTCGGCACCTTCGACCTTTTGCAGCATTGCGGGCTCGATCGGTGTTCCGGTCGGAATCCGGGTCGCAAGACAGGCATAGCTGGGTTTGTCCCAGGTAAACAGCCGGTATTCTCTGGACAACTGGCGGATCTCCTCTTTGGTCAGCCCGCACAGCCGCAGTGGGGACTGCGCTTCCAGTTCCCGGAGTGCCTGCATACCGGGGCGGTCATCCTCCGGGTCGGAAGCATTGGTACCGTCGATCAGTGTTGCGCCCAGCTGCTGCGCACGGCCGCGCAGCAGTGAAAACAGCATCCGTTTGCACCAGTAGCAGCGCCTTTGGTCATTGCGTTGAATTTGCCGGTCGGTCAGCGGGTCTGCTTCCAGAATCTCCAGCGAGATACCCAGCTGATCGGCAAGCCGCTTTGCATCTGCCAGTTCAAAGGCAGGCTGGAAAGGGGTTTTGATAAAGACCGGCGTGATTGCAGCCCCCGCCTGCTGTGCGGCAGCAAGCAGAAAGGCAGAGTCAACTCCGCCGGAAAATCCGAGGACAACCCGATTATGTTCGGTAAAGTACTGTTGCAACAGCAGGCATTTTTGCTCAAGTTCCATCTTGTTTCCTTTCAGGTCGAAAAAAGCCACGAAAGCACAGCCGTCCTCTTAAAAGACAGCGGGTACCTTCGTGGCACAGTTTACATAGACTGAGAATTTTTGAGGTTCATCGTTGGATGAGGCCGTCTTCAGGCGGCCGTTTGGTTGTTCTCAAACAGTATAGCACTTGAAGTGGACTTCAAGTCAAGTCTTTTTGCTCAAAACAACGGATCAGTCGCCAGGCCCGTCATTGGTAGCACTTTCACCGACATAATCGCCGCCGGGCGCTGTAATGGTGGAAGAAGACGAGCCGGGCGTTTCGGTACTGCTGGAAGGAGGTACCGAAGAATCACTGCCGGAGCTGCTGCTTCCGCCGGTCGGATCGGTATCGCCGCCGGTGACAAAATCATCGTTCAGATCGGGACCGTCAGGGGTTGTGGAAGAAGATCCGCCGGAAGGTGTCGAACTGCTGGAACTGGACGAACTGTCAGAACTGGGGGAGCTGGAAGACCCACCGGAACTGGAAGAACTTCCCGAGCTGGACGAACTGCCGGAATTGGACGAACTGCCGGAATTGGATGAGCTGCCGGAACTGGACCAACTGCTCGAACCGCCCGAACTGTTTGTGCTGCCGGAGCCAGAACCGCCGGTATAGCTGGAGCCGCCGGAACTGTTGCTGTGACTGGAACTGGATGAGCTGCCGGAATTACCCGTGGATGTATGGGAAGATTCCAGACTGTCGCTCCAGTCGGTCGACTCAAACAGTTCATCCAGCGGATTGTCTGAACTTTCCTCAGAAGTTTCGGACTGTTCGGACGATTCAGAGGAAAGATTGCTGGTGACATCTGAGGTCGTGTCTGCGACGGTTGAAAGCCTGCCGGTTCCCTCAATGTCTGCAAATACCATCGCGATAACGCGCGACCCGATAAACAGAGAGACAAAAACCGCTATTACCTGAAGCCAGTAGCTGCGGAAAAAATATTTCATCTGACGTCATTCCTTTCCTGGATTGTCAATCAAGAATAGTTGGTGGATTTTATATGTTAGGGGTTGTTGACGCTGGGAGAAAAATCAAAATCCTGTTCCGACTCTCCCTCCCGCAGCCGTCTTGCGACAACACACAGCCTGGTATCTGCCGCACTGTTTGAGCGGGTTTGCAGTGTCAGAAAAATATCATCACTGCTGATATCGACAGGGGTGTTAAAATAACTGCGGGCAGCAGCCTGTTCCATATACCGCTGCACATCGTCAGCGGATGCCTGGATGAGATCGGTCAATTCTTCGAGATCATCGGTACTTGTGTCAAAAGCTGCAAAGATAACCCATTCGCTCTGATTGTATACGGTATCAAAAGTCAGAAAAGGGTGTTCTTTGTAAAACTCGTCATTCCGGTATCCGGTCAGTTCGTCAAAGATGCAGCCGTCCTGCATACTGCTGCCATAGACGACCGTATTGACTGCCCACTGGTCCGGTTCAACCGGCACACGGAAGTCCATATAGGGAAGCCCGTAGGGGTCGGAATTTCCGTACAGATCATGGGAAAGATAATAGTCGTTGTCATCCGCCTGCATTACCGGCAGGTTGATGTCGGTGCCGGGAATGGTTAACCAGCCTGCTATATCCGCATTGACAGCGTACAATGATGCAAACTTGTTCTGGTACCCATTCGGCAGATCACTGTCTTCTTTTGTCGGCAGTTTGGTATAGATTTTGGTCGCCTGTCGGATATTGTCCGCCGTATGGCTTGCTAAGTTCTGTTGCTCTGAAACCTTCATTCCAGCTGCGAGGATGACAGCGGCAACTGCTGCAATCAAAACAGTTTTGGTAATAATATCACCCGGCTTGTCCCCCTTCCAGGGAAGTACCAAACGCAGCAGTGCTTCTGCTGGCGAAATGGCATACCGTTTGAACCGGGCAGNNGGGCAGTGTTGTCAAAAAGTGCCAACGCTTCCGTTTCCTTTTGCAGCAGTCCGGTCAGCAGGTCGGCAGATTGCTGGACTGCCCGTGTCATCATCGCTTCCCGGAGCTGTCCGTCGGACAGGTCGCCGGGGCAGGAGAGCTGCTGGACTGCGGCTCTCTTGCCGTCTGTGACGGCGATGTAGACGGTTGAAATATCCGTTTGGCCGTCTTCTGAGAGGTTGCCGGTCAGAGGTGTGGGCAGCAGGGCTGGTTCAGTTATGGCTGCCCCCCAGTCGGTTGCAGCTGCATTCCGGGCCTGCATGGCCTGAACAATCGCCGCTTGCCGGGATACAAGCCCATAGGTTTTGATAATGAACGGGTGCAGCGGACGCATTTTTTTATCCGGGATGCGGATTTTTTTGCAGCCATCTGCCGCCTGCACAGCCGTTTCTCTGCTGCCGGGAAGCAGCAGGGCGGCTGTTCCCTTCTTGGCGGTTAAAAGTGTATCCAGCTGCCGCAGCCGTTCATTGAGTATATCCATCGCTGTTTCTTTCCCCATTGCCGGTAATCATCCGCAACTGGGTGCCGGCGACTGCCTTGTCGATCAGCGGCTGGTAGTCAAACCGTGCCTCTGCCTTTTCCAGGACCTGCAGTTTGGGTTTGGTGCAGGGATGGCGGGGGGTAAACACGGTGCAGCAGTCNNTGGAGGTTTCAAAGGTGCCGATCTCACGGGAGATGCGGATGATTTCGCCCTTGTCCATACCGATCAGCGGGCGCAGTACGACAAGCGGGGTCGCGTTGTCGGTGCAATAGAGCGCTTCCAGCGTCTGGGAGGCAACCTGTGCCAGGCTTTCGCCGGTGACCAGCGCCGGGATATTTTTCTCCTGCGCGATACGGGTGGCAATCCGCATCATCATGCGACGCATCATAACGGTAAACAGTTCTTCGGGACAGTGTTCCCGAAGTGCTTCCTGAATCTCGGTAAACGGGACGCAGTAAAAGGCGAGCCGGCCGGTATAAGGGGTCAATTCTTCGCAGAGGGTGACAACCTTTTCCAGCGCGCGGTCGCTGGTATAGGGCGGGCTCTGGAAGTGGATGGCGGACAGGGCCAGGCCCCGTTTGGCCATCATATATGCGGCGACCGGTGAGTCGATACCGCCTGAGATCAGCAGCATCGCTTCTCCAGAGGAGGATACCGGCATACCGCCTGCGCCAGGGATTTTTCCGGCATGGATATACGCGCCGCGGTCCCGGATCTCAACCATGACGGTGACGTCCGGGTTGTGGACATCCACCTTCAGGCGATGGAAACGGGAGAGGATTTTTCCGCCGACTTCTGCCGAAATCTGAGGAGAAGTGAGCGGAAAATGTTTATCCGACCGCTTGGCCTCGACTTTAAAGGTTTTGGCGTCAAACAGGTCGTTTTCGATATAGTCGCAGACATGGGATAGGATATCTTCCATGTCTTTTTCCAGCACGATTGCACGGGAGATCGAGGCAATGCCGAAGACATGCCGCAGTGCTTCAATCGCACCGTCAAAGTCATAAAAAGTGCTGTCTTCCGGTGTGATATAGATAGTCGACTGCATGCAGCTGAGGGTGACTTTCCCAAAATCACGCAGCCGCCATTTGATGTTGCGCATCAGCACTTCTTCAAATCTTCTGCGGTTCAGCCCTTTCAGGGCAATTTCGCCATTTTTGGCGAGGATAATTTCTTTCATACTTTTTCCCTTTCTGACCAGCCAGGCAAATCGTCAATTTACTTTGACAACCTTCATCAGCCGGTCAATCACTTCCCTGAGCGCAGCAGCAAAAATCCGCAGCTGCTCCTCATCTGTTTCATACGAAAAACTGATGCGCAGTGCCGAACGGATGCGATCCTGCGGCAGATGAAAGGCAGCCAGCACCCCGCTGAGCGCGCCTTTTGAACAGGCAGAGCCGGAGGAAACATAAATCCCTTTTTCTTCCAGCGCATGCAGCATGATTTCCGACGGAATGCCGGGGACGGAGATGTTGAGGATATGCGGACAGCCGTTTTCCGGTGAATTGACGACAACCTCCGGCATTTCCGCCAGCAGGGTACGCAATGTCCAGTTGCAGTGCTGATAGTTTTGGAGAATATCCGCCCGGTTTTGCTGGATCATTTTGAGTGCCGCATCCAGACCGGCGATGGACGGGACC
>DCTE01000114.1 GCA_002329405.1 Ruminococcaceae bacterium UBA1448
CGGTCAATCTCCGGGTGGGCGGCGACAAATTCCTCGATCGTCGCCATCAGAGCAGTCACATATTTGGATTTACCGGTGCGGGTGTACTGGCCGGAGCCGTTGTCCATCCACATCGTTTCACACTGGGGTGCCAGCACCCATGCGCCGCCGAACAGCGACTGGATCTCTTCAAACGCAAGGTTGATGACCTTATTGCCGAGAATCGCAACGTAGGGGTCCCAGCCGCCTTCGCCTGCACCATGCAGCCAGATGATCAGCGGGGGGTTGGCGTTGTCCAGCTGAGGTTTGACCCAGGCCATGTTCAGCCCTGCGGCCGATACGCCGGTTTCAACCAGCTCTTTGCCTTCCAGGATCAGCTCGCCGCGGTTGGCAATGACCTTGCCCTGATATTCAATGGTGCAGCGCCAGTCGGAAAGGGTGGTGAAGCCTTTTTTCTGATAGGCAAGGGAAGAGTAGGGCTTGGTGGGGCCGTAGTCGGGCTCCAGCAGCGCATATTCGCCTTCCTCAGCCGGGTTGCCGTCTGCATCGCAGGGGCAGGCCGTCAGGATTTCCAGCGGGCCGACTGCCGGGACGATGGTTTTGGAGAAAAAGGACTTGGGGGTCATTGCGACCAGACCGGTCTGCTGGTCAATCTTATAGACATGGACCTTGAAATCCTCTGCCGAAAGATCACGGACGGTTTTTCCCATATCCACAATAATTTTGGTTACATGTCCGCCCCAGTCGAGGACGGGCGCAAATGCCTGATAGCTCATATTATGGTACCTCCTGACAAAACCAGTTTTTTTCAGTATAGCATGATTTGTCATTTTGTGCAATAATTGACAGTACTTCACGCAAGATATTGAAAAAATGTCGCAGAATCGTACACGTTTTTTTGCAAAAATAAAATCGGCCCTGCCGCAATGGATACGGCAGAGCCAAACAAGGACAGGAACAGTCCAGGCTAAACCTGGTCTGGAATACCTGTCCTTTGAGAAGGGAGAGAGAGAAAGATGGACTGCGGTCTTGATTCCGCAAGATGATATTACCACACCTCCGCTGCGAAAAAGCGCGAATGATGGGCGTTTTTTCATTAGAAGAAAAATTTCTGTTTGGGCCGGATAAAATGTTAATCTGTCAGGCTGAAATTCTCTGTGTCCCGGAGGGTGAACTTTTCCCGCAGCGAAGGCGACAGATAGATATTTCCGTTTTCATCGACGAGAATCACCTGGTAGTCTGTCTGCTCCAGATGGCTGGATGCCTCTTCCAGCCCCTGCATATAAAGGATGCTCGACATCGCGTCCGCTAAAAAGCCGTCTTCACTCAGCACCGTCACCGCCAGCAGGTCGCTTTCCACCGGATAACCAGTCATTGGATTGAGCAGCCCTGACCCGGCGTCCGCTGTGCAGATCACCAGATCGTCCGCCTGCAATACGGCGTAATGTTCCCCGTCATCCGTCAGCGGGTTCAAAAGCCCGAGGGTAAACGGTTTTCCTTCTTCGCCTCTGACGCCGGTCATCGCCGCCGCGCCGTCCATCGCCACCAGCCCGCCGTCAATCCCGGACGTCTGGTATTCTTCCAGTACGGCCTGCACCGCCATCCCCGGCAGCACAGCACCCATGTCCACCGAGATTCCCGGCCGGTCAATTGCTGCCGACATCTCCTCATCCGACAGCGTGACCAGCTCCCATCCAGTACAGGTCAGCGCCCAGCTCACCCGATCGGCAGTCGCTTTTCCCTCCGTCCAGACCGATATCAGCGCTCCGACCGTCGGGTCAAACAGCCCATCTGTTTGCTCCGCCAGGTCAAACGCACGCCGGATGATGATATAGTCTTCTTCCGCCAGCACCGACGGTTCCAGTCCTGCCGATGCCGCAATCTGCCCGGGGACAGAATCCAGGCTGTCTCCCCAGTGGGACGCATATTCATAGAGAAGATTGTTTGCCGCATCAATCGTTTCGGCGGCAGTGCTGCCGTAGATCGACTGGCTGACCGTTAGGCCGGAAATCTCCTGGCTGGAGGTATACTCGGCCGGCGTTTCGGGAACACTGATGGAAACATCGCTGTCGCGGGGTTCGCCGGGCGCGACAGCTTTGGTATAAAACAAAATGCCTGCGGTCAGAATCGCCGCGGCTATCAGATAGATCCGCAGAGTTTTTATCATCGTAAGCCTCCTCTTCATCCAGTTCAAGGATAGAGGATTTTTGCGCGGATGTCAAGCCTTCCCGGCGTTGTGGAAAGGATGGCGATATCAATTGATCAGCAGATGGAGACGGGCCGGGCGGCTGGCCGGATATCTTTTGCTGCTTGGGGTGTGCGGGCTTTTGCCGGCACTGCTGACCGGGTGCAGCGCAGCTGAATACCGCGACGGCAGCTACCGGGCAGAGGCAGCAGATTTTGACCAGAGCGGATGGAAGGATTATGTGCAGCTGACGGTTTCAGGCGGCAAGGTTACGGAAATCGAATATGACGCGCTCAACCGGGAGGATGGCCGCAAGAAAAGTGAGGACCTTGCCTATCAGCAGCAATACCGCGATGCCGGATTGGGCACCGACCCGGCTGACTATACCGTCCGGCTGGAGGACTCTTACCTTGAGTGCCAGAAGAGCAGCAGCGTGGATTCAGTCTCCGGCGCGACGGTTTCGACCGGGCGGTTTAAGCAGCTGACTGCCGTACTGGAAGAGCGGATGCAAAAAGGGGAGACCGGCAGTGTGGCAGTGGCAGTCAAATAAATTCGGGCGGATGGCGGGAAACTGCCGTCCGCCTTTTTGGCACAGCAAAACAGCGGGAGGACATTTCCCCCCGCTTTGCTGATGCCCTGCTGATTTAGTCTTCTCTTCCCCGGAACAGCAGCGATATGCACCACAGACCGGCAATACCGACCAGCGTAAAGATAATGCGGGAGATGATTCCCGACATCCCGCCAAACAGCGCGCCGACCAGATCATACTGAAACAGCCCGACGCTGCCCCAGTTCAGGCCTCCGACAATGAGCAGAATGAGCGCGATTCGATCAATCCAATTCATAATAAACCTGGCCTTTCCTTCCATAATTTTTTGAAAACTCTGGTGGCGGCCGGGCGCGGCCGTTCCCAAAAAATTTTCAAATCCAGTATGCCCCCTTCTTTCCTTTTTTATTCGGTTGTGGTATAATCTATTTGATTATGTCGCTTTCGGCGGTCTGGCCGGGCGGCTGGACAGAAAGGAATGACCATCATCATGCAAACATGGCAAATCGTTTTGATTGTGATTGCCGTCATTGCCGTCGTGATCTGCGCGGCGGTGTGCGTTTGGCTGCTGGTAACTGCCCAGCAGCGGAAGAAGGGGATTCTCGCGCTGGAGAAGGTTTCGGGCAAACTTAGCCGTTTCGCGGGAATTCGCAGTTTTAAAGTGCTCAGCGATGTCACCCTCAAAACCGGTAAAAAAGATACGGTCACAATCGACCGGGTGCTGATCACCTTTAATCATGTTATCCTTTTTAAGGTACAGAGTGAACATGATACCATTTATGGCGATGCGAAGGACCCGACCTGGGTCTCGGTACGGACCGACCGCAAAACCAACGACACCATTGCCAAGACAGTTTTTAACAATCCCTTCCGCGAAGCACAGCGGGCAAATGACGCGGTGCGCCGGCTGCTGACCCAGCACAAACTGGGCAAGGTACAGACGGAATTTTATGTCGTATTTGGCGATCCGAAGGTCAATCTGTCGATTGGCAGAGGAATGCCGGTGCTGAATCTGAAGGCACTGGGGCAGCTGTTATCCCGCTCCAAGTATTCGGAGGACGGCCCGGTCGATGTTGCCGAGGTTGCGAAACTGCTTTCCAACGGCTGATCTGGCAGAGAAACGGAGACGGACACCCATTGCCGTTCTCCGTTTTTTTGTAGTATCAAATTGCGCTGGCAGCCGGGACAGCTGGATGAAGGATGGATTTTTATGGAAAGAAAAACAGTGAATGTAGTAGCGGNNTGGCCGGGATGTGGGAGTTCGCGGGCGGCAAAATTGAACCCGGTGAAACCCCTGAGCAGGCACTGGTTCGGGAATGCCGGGAAGAGCTCGGTATCACGGTTTCCCCGCAGTCCCTCTTCGCGCAGGTCGAATTTGATTATCCGGCCATGCACCTCAGCATGCAGGTGTATACCGCTGTGATCACCGATGGGACACCGAAGCGGCTGGAGCATATGGACATCCGGTGGGTTCTGCCGGGAGAACTGGACGGGTTCACCTTCTGCCCGGCTGACCGTGGGATTCTGGACAGGATTATCGCTGAACGGGGGAATGAATCATGCAGCTGACGGCAATTATATGCGGCTTTTTCGGAACAGGTGCAAAGGCGGAGCTGTATTCGCTGTCGCTGTTCCATCTGGATGGCGACCAAGTGCGGCGGTATGGCTCGCTGGTCAGCACCTCCCAGACCCCGCCTGCACGCCAGCTGGAACAGGCAGGATTGACCCGTGAACAGTTGGAGCAGGCACCTGAGCTGGAACAGGTCTGGGGGGAGGTGCGGCGGTATTTTACCCACAGCCTTGTCATCTGTACCGCAAATGAAGCTGCTGTCCTTTCGGGGGCACTGGAACGGCGGGGGATGTATCCCCCTGTGATGTTTACCCTCAGCATCCGGGAATTGGCAAAGGCTGCTGGTCAGACCCTCGGAGAGATGGATCAGCCGGAACAGCTGGCTGATGCTTTCCGGCTGCTGCGCAGGCAGTACCGTGACTGGGAGACCTGCATCGGGATGATCAAACCGTCGCTGCCGGTGCGCAAAAAACGCGCTTATACCTTTTTTGACTGTGAGA
>DCTE01000123.1 GCA_002329405.1 Ruminococcaceae bacterium UBA1448
CAGTTCGGTGTCGGTTTTTATTCGGCGTTTATGGTTGCTGATCATGTCAAGGTTGTTTCCAGACCTTATGGCAGTGAACAGGCGTGGTGCTGGGAATCTGACGGTGCAGACGGCTATACGCTGGAAGAGACCACCAAGGATTCGTTTGGTACCGATGTCATTCTGACGATGAAGAAGGACACCGAGGACGAAAAGTTCAGCGATTATCTGGAAAGCTATCGCCTCAGCCAGCTGGTCAAAAAGTATTCGGATTACATCCGCTACCCGATCAAGATGGTGGTCGAGGGTGAACGGCTTAAAGAGGGGACCGGTAAGGATGGCAAGGATCCGGAATACGAGACCTATACCGAAGACCGTACTCTCAACAGCATGGTGCCGATCTGGAAGAAGAGCAAGAGCGAAGTCACCGATGAAGATTATAACCGTTTTTATCAGGACAAGTTTTTTGATTATACAGCACCTGCCCGGGTTATTTATTCCAGCACAGAGGGCGCTTCCACCTATCATGCGCTGATGTTTATTCCGGCAAGAACGCCTTATGATTATTACTCCCGTAACTATGAAAAAGGTTTGCAGCTGTACGCCAGCGGCGTGCTGATTATGGATAAATGCGCAGACCTGCTGCCTGATTATTTCAGCTTTGTAAAGGGTTTGGTCGATTCGGAAGACCTGTCGCTGAATATTTCCCGTGAAATGCTCCAGCATGACCGTCAGCTGCGGCTGATTGCATCCCGTCTGGAAAAGAAGATTAAGAGCGAACTGAAGTCGATGCTCTTAAATGACCGCGAAAAATACGAAGATTTCTTCAAAAACTTTGGCCTTCAGCTGAAATACGGTGTTTACTCCGATTACGGCGCACATAAAGATCTGTTGCAGGATCTGCTGCTGTTCTACTCGTCTTCTGAAAAGAAGATGGTGACGCTGGAAGAGTATGTTTCCAGAATGAAAGAGGGACAGAAGTATATCTATTATGCCTGCGGTGAAACGACCGACCGGATTGACCGGCTGCCCCAGACCGAGCTGCTCAAGGACAAGGGATATGAAATCCTTTATCTGACAGATGACGTTGACGAATTCGCACTGCGGATGATGATGAAGTTTGATGACCATGAGTTTAAAAACGTGGCGGATAAGGATCTCGGCCTGGAAACTGAGGAAGAGTCGGGTGAATCCAAGAAGCTGAATGAAGATAACGGCGAACTGCTGCGGTATATGAAGGACGCTCTGGGAGATAAGGTCACGGCTGTCCGCCTGTCTGAGCGGCTGAAATCCCATCCGGTCTGCCTGTCTGCCGACGGCGGAATGTCGCTGGAGATGGAAAAGGTGCTCAATGCGATGCCGGGCGCAGTGCCGGATGGCCAGAAGGTCAAGGCACAGCGCGTACTGGAAATCAATCCCGCTCATCCGATCTTTGCACGGCTGCAGAAACTGTTTGCCGAAAATCCTGAGCAGGTCAAGGAGTATGCAGGTCTGCTGTATGATCAGGCACTGCTGATTGAGGGGATGCCGATTGAAGATCCGGTTGCCTTTTCCAACGCGATCTGCAAGCTGATGGCTGAATAATAACGGCAGCTTATTTTAAAAAAGGTACATTTTCATCCTGTCGGGGGCACGTTTTGCGGCGTGTCCCTGTAATTTTTTGGCGGAAAAACCGATAAAGAGCGTTTGTTTTTTGTATCCTGTCTTGCTTTCTTGCCGCTGATATGGTATTCTTGTATAAAAAGCAAAGGAAGTTGATGACAGATGATGATGGGTTTTGGGTTTGATTTGATTTCCTCTCTTTTTCCTATTCTTTTTTTGCTGGTTTTTGTTATCGTCATCGGTACGTTTATTGTGACCGCTGTTCGGGGAATCAGCCGCTGGAACCGGAATAATCAATCACCTGTGCTGGATGTTGAGGCAACGGTCGTTTCCAGACGTACCGACGTTTCTTCTCATATCCACCATG
This sequence comes from Ruminococcaceae bacterium UBA1448, assembly GCA_002329405.1. Lineage (GTDB taxonomy): Bacteria > Bacillota > Clostridia > Oscillospirales > Ruminococcaceae > Faecivivens. Next base: position 1,949 of record DCTE01000123.1, read on the forward strand.
ATGCAAACGACATGTCCCACCGCCACCTGTCCACCAGCTATTATGTCACCTTTGAGGTTACGAGCGGTGACCGGATGGAGCTGTCGGTCAATGGGCAGGACTATGGGATGATGGTTGAAGGAGACCGCGGAATACTCCGTTTTCAGGGAACCCGGTTTTTGTCTTTTCAGAGGAAGTGAGTGGATATGAGAGTCACTGTTTTGGTAGAAAACCATTCAGATGGCGTCTGTACGCCCAAACATGGGCTTTCGCTTTATATTGAAACCAAGCTGCACCGGCTGTTGTTTGACCTGGGACCGGATGAGACGGTATTTGAAAACGCAGAACGGCTGGGAATAGATCTGTCGGCTGTCGATACGGTGATCATCTCCCATGGCCACAATGACCACGGCGGTGCACTGAAGGCATTTCTCGCCTGTAACGATACTGCACGGGTTTATCTGCAAAAGAGTGCTTTCCGTCCCCATTATTCCACATCCGGCGGCCTTCATTCGATTGGACTGGAGCCGTCGCTTGAAGGACATCCTCAGCTGGTGCTGCTGGATGGAGGAGCGCGGTTGGATGAGGAATTGACGCTATTTACGGTGGGTGAAGAGTATCAGCGGTACTGTTCGGATGCAAACAGCAACCTGCTGTCGGAAGATGGCCCCGACCGGTTTGAGGATGAGCAGAACCTGATCATTGATTCGCGGGTGTTGGTGATGGGATGCGGGCACCGGGGCGTTGTCAACATTCTGGATGCTGCGCCCTGCATTCCGCAGGTCTGTATCGGTGGATATCATCTGATGAAGCCGCAGACAGGGGAGACGGTCCCGCTGCCGTTGCTGGAAGGGATTGCGTCTGAGCTTTGCCGGCGTCCGGTGCGGTATTATACCTGTCATTGTACCGGTGAGCGGGCGACCCGTATTCTCACAGGACTGGTACCGGATATGCACAGCTTGTCCTGTGGGGAAATAATTGAGCTGCCGTAAGCGGAGGGCTGATCAATGGAAAGGAATACAAGAGTTATGACGATACAGCAAAATTTATCTGCCAGAACGGTTTCTGAGCTGAAAACAGAAGCAATCAAAGTTGGCTGCACAGGTGTCTCCAAGCTGAAAAAGGCAGAGCTTGCCCAGCGGTTGGCAGAATTTCTCAGCCAGCCAAAGGTGATCGGCCGACTGCTCCTGGCGATTGAAGAAACCGAGTTTAAACAGCTGAAAAAGGCACTGCGTACGCCGATGCAGCCGTTTGCTCTGCCGTCGCTTGAACGGCTGGGGTATGCGTCACCGTCGAAAGACGGACTTGCCGTTTTGAGTAAGCAAATGAGCGAGTTTTCATTGTCTCTGCTGCAAAAAGCGTTTTATGATACCCGCCGTCAGCTGATGAGCCTTAACCGGTATCTTTCGGCATTCACTGCCTTTTATGGAATGGTGGAGCTGAAAACCGTGAAGGATTTGCTGCTCCGATATGAAGGTACGGCACCGGCATCGCTTGGCGCAGATATTGCCTTGTTGGGAACAGCGGTGCACAGTTACTACCTCAAAGATGATATGGTGATTGCTGCCGGTCTGCCGGAAACAATGGTTGCTGGTATTGCCGCTCAGCAGGTTGGTAAACCGCGTGCAGCACTGAATAAAACTGAAATGCTGCGTTTTGCAGAACCAGGATACTGTTGCCGTCCGGCCGAACGGGCGGATTTCTGCGAATTTTTGCAGAAGCGGTTCAGATGTACTGCCCGTCAGGCGACTGAACTGGCAGAAAAGGTTTGCGGACTGATGCAGCTGGACAGTGAGCTGCTGCCGGTTGTCAATGCGGCGCGTGAGATGGGATTGCCGATGCAGGAACTGGAAGATGTGCGGGACTTTTCAGAGGCTTTTGAAACGCTGTACCGTCATTATCCGCTGTGGATCCATTGTGGTCATACCGTTGTGGAGATGGAAAAACTGCAAAAGGCAGCGGTACACAGATCGGCTGAATAAAAGAGCATCAATAAAAAGGGCAAAGGCCGGTTGATCCAGTCTTTGCCCTTTTGGCGTTGTATTCAAATTCTTGTATCAAGCAGTGCAGAGTATTTTTCACGGAACTGATCAAACGTGCCGTCTTCCAGTGCAGCGCGGATACGTTCCATCAGCGTATTGTAGAAGTAGAGATTGTGCATAACTGCCAGCCGCATCGCCAGCATTTCATTTGCCTTGAAGAGATGGCGCAGGTAGGCGAGCGAATGTCTCTGGCAGGTCGGGCAGTTGCATTCGGTGTCAATCGGGCCGGAGTCTTCGGCATATTTCGCATTCATGATATTGCGAATGCCGTGCCAGGTGTTCAGATGGCCATGCCGTGCGTTGCGGGAAGGCATGACACAGTCAAACAGGTCGACGCCGCGGGCAACTGCTTCAATGATGTTGC
>DCTE01000152.1 GCA_002329405.1 Ruminococcaceae bacterium UBA1448
CCATCATTCCAAATAGTAAAAATGGCGACAGCCTGACAGAGATTCTCTGCGGCTGCCGCCATTTTGTTGTTATTCCCAAACCTGCGGCCCGATCGAATTGATAAAAGCACGCAATTCAATTGCCATCTCCTCCGCTTCGGGAATCCGCAGATGTCCAGGCGTCCCGCGGCCATTGCGGCTGTACAGCAGATGATAAATCCGGTCATCCCCTTCTGACTGAAGGGTGACGGCAACCTGTCCGATCGCACGGTCCCACTGGGGCGCATGGTTCAGAAGCGTCGTCGAAAGGATGATATACGCCTTTGGATATTTTTCCCGCAGCGAACGAACCATCTGCAGATAAGCAGCTTTCCAAACAGCAGCCTTTTCTCCGTGAGGGTCCAGTTTCATATAATTTTCAGGGAAATCATCGTTCTGGCCGACTGCGACGACAACAACCTGGGGCGTAAACCGGCTGAAATCCCATTTTTCCAGTTCACCAAATACCGGGTTAAACCGCACACGGTCATACACATCGCACATCCCAACCGTATCAGGCGCATGAAAATAACCGGTTCCGGGCAGCAGCGCGATTCCGCCCTGGGCACACAGATGTGCGCGGGCATTCATTGACCGTGCAGCAATGGAAGCATAGGAATACCAGCTGTTGTGATATTCACCGTGGTGTTCCGGGTCCAGCTTTCCAACATAATCAACCGCTTCGGAGACCTCGCCGACTGTCACGGAATCTCCATAAAACTCGATACAGCGGCGGGGCTGTTTGGGCGGCGGCAGCAGCTGCCCTGCTTCTGCATAGACAAAACCGTAAATCTCCACCTCATGGCAGGCACCGGTCCGCTTAAACAGCCGCAGAGTATGTTCTTTGCCGTCCAGTCCATCGGCAAGAGTAATAACCTCTTCTTCCCCGTTTTTTTGCAGGACAATTTTTTTCTGATGGGCCTCGTCCCCATCCAGCAATACCCCCAGCGCGTTTTCATCCCCATTGCCCGGTTCGGGAATATTGCGCAAAACCACCCGTACAAATGGAGAAACAAACCGGAATTCAACATAGCTGTAGGGAAAACTGATCCGCCGTACACCAGGCGCAGTCATCAGCCGTCCACACCAGGCCAGCTTTTCACTGCTGGCTTCCACAAAACGTTCTGTATCGGACACTGTATAATACATGACATACCATCCTTTCATCTTACTGCAATTGTATCACAGTTTTGGCAAACAAACAAGCTGCCGGCTGAAAAACCCATCTTATTCATAATTTCTTTATGGTTTTATCACAGTAACAACATAAAAGTTTGTATTTTATGTTTTTTTTTGCAAATTTATATGACATTCAGTACAGTTGTCGTACTAAATAATGACAATTTCGTTACTGAAATATTTCATTTCGGTTACAAAGTGGATACAAAATGGTTTATTTTTTGAAAAACGCTTAAAATCTAACCAAAAACTCTTGATTTTTATAGTATGGGGTTGTATAATGCAAATGTACTAAAGAGACTCTGCTTGTTGATATATTTTGTATGCTTTGCTGTATCTTTTTTAGAGTATTATCCTATTTTCCGCAAAACAACCATATATATCTAACAGCAGCATCTACGATCGTTCCAAATAGTCAAATGGGAGGAATAATTATGAAAATGACCAAGAAATCTCTGCTGGCCATGCTTCTGGCTGTCTCGATGACTGCAAGCCTTGCATCCTGCGGCGGCGGCACCACCACCACGTCAACCAGCTCCACAGACACATCGACCAGCACCTCTTCCACCGAAGAAAGCTCGGCTGCGGAGACTTCTACACCGTCTACTGAAGGTACTACCACGGCTGGTTCTACCCCCAGAAATGAAACCCTGTACTTTGCTGGTCAGCAGTGGGGCACGATCAACGACTGGAACCCGATGAGCGCCAACTCCAACAACGCGATGGCTATCGGACAGTCAGATATCTCCCGTGTTCTGATTTATGAGACCCTGTTCATGTATAATATGATCGACGGTACAATGCACGGCCTGCTGGCGACCGATTATGAATGGAATGATGATCAGACTGAGCTGACCGTCCATATGAACCCTGATGCCAAATGGAATGATGGCACCGCAGTTACCGCTGAAGACGTCGCTTATACATTTGATACCCATGTTAAATACAGTTCTTCGACTGGCGTCGATTACGCAAACTACATTGATTCGGTTGAAGCTGTCGACGAAGGTACCGTTGTCTTCCACGCAAAATGTGACGATGCCGGCGTATCCATCAACCCGCTGAAGGTTCTGGAATACCTGCCCAAGGTCTATGTCATGCAGAAAGCTTATCTCCAGACCGTTGAAGAAAGAACCGGTTCGGATGCTGAAGCAATGAAGCTGGACAAGATGGAAGACCTTGTCACTTCTGGTCCGTACAAACCTTATTACGATGATGACCAGAAGGTTGTATTTATCCGTGACGACAACTACTGGGGCCAGGCTGAATCCATGTGGGGCAAACTGCCGGTTCCCAAGTACATCGCACATACCATCTATGCAGATAACAACGCGGGCCAGGTCGCTCTCGCCGCTGGCGAAGTCGACGTCTGCCAGCAGTTCATCACCGACGTTCAGAAGCTGTGGGAAGAACAGGAACTGCCGATCATGACCTATATGGACGAAGCTCCTTATGGCCTGTGCGCTACTATGCCGACTCTGTGGTTTAACCTGACCAAACCTGGTCTGGATCAGGTTGAAGTCAGAAAAGCAATCGCCATGGCGATTGACTATGACCAGATCATCGCTTCCGCAATGTCCAACCAGTCCCCGACCTTCGCTCAGGTTCCGCGTTCGATCATGAACCCGACCGAAGCTGAACAGAAACTGATTGATAAAGACGCACTGGCTGACCTGCAGTTCAATGGCAAAGACATCGCCGGTGCAAACGCCCTGCTGGATGAGGCTGGCATTGTTGACACCGATGGCGACGGCATCCGTGATATCGACGGCGTCAACCTGTCCTATAAGGCAGAATGCCCGACCGGCTGGACCGACTGGAACGCTTCGCTGGAAATCGTCGCAGCCGCTGGTAAGGAAATCGGTATTGATATTTCTACCTACTTCCCAGATACCAACACCTTCTATAACGATATGACCACCTTCAACTTTGATATCGTAATGAACGGTACCAATGGTGCTTCTGTTTCCAACCCGTGGGGCCGTGCAATGCAGCTGCTGTCCAGCTCTTACAATGATCTGGAAATCAACTGGAGCGGCAACTGGGGCCATTATGAGAATGCAAGAGCCGATGAGCTGCTCGCTTTGATCCCGCATGAGACGGATGAAGCTGTTTTGAAGGAATACTACACTGAACTCTCTCAGATCTATCTGACCGATGTACCCAGCGTTTCGCTGATGTATCGTCCGCAGCTGTTCTACGCAGTAAACGAAACCGTTTGGACCAATTATCCTGAGGAAGGCGACGACATCCCGCCGACCGACTGCACCGATGGCTATGGCGTTGCAGCTCTGTATGAACTGCAGCTTGTCAACCCGTAAGATTATTTTCCGGGCGGTTCAATTTAACAGTTAGTGAACGGCCGCTGCACAATCTTTTGGCAGCGGCCGCTTTTACACAAACGAACGATTCACTGCATCTTTTATTGACAAAGGATTTGATGAGATATGAAAGGCTTCCGCAAGTATTATGGCCAGAAAATACTGTGGTATATCTTTACCCTGATTATCGCAGTAGTATTAAACTTCATCCTTCCCCGTCTGATGCCGGGCGACCCGACTTCGGGAATCGTTGCCCAGGCGGCCGCCGGTATGACCGATGCAACCGCAGTTCAGAAGGTTTTGGAAGAATATACCGCAAAATTCGGACTGGACCAGCCGATGATCGTCCAGTTCTGGGAATTCCTCAAAAATGCGGTCAAGCTGGACTTTGGTACATCGTTTAGCCAGTACCCCCGTCCAGTTTCGGCCATTATCGCCTCGTCGGTCGGCTGGACTGTCGCACTTCAGTTGCCGGCTATCATCGTCGGTTGGATTCTGGGCAACCTGCTGGGCGCGCTGGCGGCTTATCTGCGCGGCGTATTCGACAAGGTTCTGCTCCCCGTTTTCCTGTTTATCTCCAACGTTCCCGCTTTCGGTATGGCGACTGTCCTGCTGACCGTTTTCGCAGTTAACCTCAAATGGTTCCCGACTTCGGGCGGTTACGGTTTTGACCTGATTCCAAACGCCAGCTGGGAATTCTACAGCTCTGTGCTGGAACACTACTGGCTCCCCTTCCTCTCGATTGTTCTGATCACCATTGGCGGCCAGGCAATTGGTATGCGCTCAATGTCGATTTATGAACTGAACGCCGACTATGTTAAATACTCCCGTTTCCTTGGCATCAAGGACGGAAAGATTGTCGGTTATGTTTTCCGCAATGCGATGCTCCCCCAGGTTACCGGTCTGGCGATGTCCATCGGTACAATGATGGGCGGCGCGCTGGTTGCTGAGATCATCTTCTCCTATCCGGGACTTGGTTCAACACTTCTTTCTGCCGTCACCGGGCAGGATTACCCGCTGATTTCGGCATGTACTCTGATTATCACCGTCATGGTCCTGCTTGCCAACCTGTTTGTAGAGATTATCTATGGTGTAATTGACCCGC
>DCTE01000210.1 GCA_002329405.1 Ruminococcaceae bacterium UBA1448
CGGTCTGCCTGCTTATTCCATCTCTTTATTCGTTGTCGTCTCTTCTACCGAAGCGCAGTAGGGCTCGAAATTTTTCTTCACCTGATCCATATCATATCCCAGCGCAGCCGCTGTCTCCGTATTCACGGTAGCAATGCTGCTGTCAGATGTCTCCACCGGAGTAGACGCCGGATCCGCGCCCTCTGCCAGAATTTTTGCGACCATGTCCGCGGTCTGGCTGCCAAGAGCCTTATAATCCACTCCATATCCGCAGANNGCAGAAAGCACCGTTCCGCGCAAAGGAATCCGCTCCCGCATAGTGAGGGATGCCGGCTTCCGCGAATTTTTCATAGATAGCCAGCTCTGCCGTCATGACCGTATTGTCGGTAGGGGTAAATACTGCATCCACACCCTCCGCGATCAGGGCATCCGCGGCGGTAGAAATTTCATCCTGCGTCGTCCCTGTTTTCTCTACGGTCTCGATCCCTTTTTCCTCCAGAATCTTTTTCGCGTCGGCAACCGGCTGCGCAGAGGAATCCTCGCTCTTGGAGTACAGGAGGCCGACCTTTTTCGTATCCGGATTCTGCGCGAGAATCAGGTTCATAATGGCTTCCGTATCCAGCGCGTCCGAAGTCCCGGTGATATTTGCTCCCGGCGCATCCAGGCTGTCAACCAGCTTCGCGCCGACAGGATCGGATACCGCGGAAAATACAATCGGAATATCCTTTCCTTCTGCCGCTGCCTGCATAATCTGGGCGGTAGGTGTCGCTACCGCCACAATCAGGTCCACATCGTCACTGATCAGCTCGGAAGCAATCTGGTTCAGGGTTGTTCCGTCTCCCTGTCCGTTAAATTCATAATCCTTATAATCGAAAGTAACTCCCAGCTCCTGTCCCTTTGCGTCCAGTTCCTGCTCCAGATTTTCCACGATCTGATTCAGGGAAGCATGGTCCACATACTGCACGACGCCAACCTTAAACTCCGTTCCTGCCGCCGCCTTGCTTCCGGAAGATGTCTGAACCTCCGCCGAGGATGCGGCTGTGCTTTCTTCTGCAGAAGAAGATGCTGAGGATGCCGCCTCCGATGTCTGAGCCGTTCCGGCAGAGGACGCCTCCGATGCCGGGGACGCCGCGGAAGAGCTGCTCCCGCAGGCCGCCATGGAAAACAGCATGACAGAGGATGCTGCCAGCGCTGTTGCTTTCGCCAGAATATTCTTTTTCATTTTGTAACTTCCTCCCTTTAGTTCGATAAAGCAATAAAGTGCTTTCCGGGGCATTATAGCAGATATCCGTATCTCAGACAAGGTCTGCGATTTCAAGAATCAGCTTTTCAGATTTTTCCCATCCAAGGCAGGGATCGGTAATAGACTTTCCAAACACGCCATCCCCGATCTTCTGCGCCCCGTCTTCCAGGTAGCTTTCTATCATCAATCCTTTTACCAGGGAACGGAGATCTTTGGAAACATGACAGCTGTGAAGAACATCCTCCGCAATCCGTATCTGCTCCAGGTACTGTTTGCCGGAATTGGAATGGTTGGCGTCGACGATCAGTGCCATATTCTTCAGATTCTTGGCAGCATAGATTTCGTACAGCCGGGACAGGTCCTCGTAATGATAGTTGGGCTGGGTACGGCCGTAGGCATCCACCGCACCGCGCAGGATTGCATGGGCAAGCGGGTTGCCGGAGGTGTGCACCTCAGCATTGCGGTAGAGGAAAGTATGGCTGTGCTGAGCAGCCGTAATTGAGTTGAGCATGACAGTCAGGTCACCGGAAGTCGGGTTTTTCATACCGATCGGCTGATCAACACCGGAAGCGACCAGACGGTGCTGCTGGTTCTCGACCGACCGTGCGCCGACCGCAACATAGCCCAGTACATCCGACAAAAACGCATAGTTTTCCGGGTAAAGCATCTCATCCGCGCAGGTCATCCCGGTGTCTTCAAAAGCCTGGGTGTGCAGATGACGGATTGCCAGCAGGCCGGAAAGCATATCCGAATCCTTGGTGGGGTCCGGCTGATGGAGCATTCCCTTGTAGCCGTCGCCAGTTGTACGCGGTTTATTGGTATAGATACGGGGGATGATCAGGATTTTATCCGCGACCTGTTCCTGCAGTTTTGCCAGCCGGTGGATATACTCGAGGACAGCGTCCTCCCGGTCGGCGGAACACGGCCCAATGATCATCAGAAACTTATTGGACTCACCGGTAAAAACCTTTGCGATTTCATCATCGCGCTTCTGTTTTTTTTCAGTAAACTCTTTGGTCAGTCCATACTGGACCTTGATTGCTTCGGGGTCGGGCAGTACCCGTACCATTTCCATAGCCATTTTCCTACACTCCTATCCTGTCGGCGTCATGAACCGCCGGGTCCGGCCAAGCCAGACTTTTTCCTTATTATACATTTTCATACACTGTTTGTCAATCGCGCAGAGATTTTGCGCACAGCATCAGCTGCCAGCGTCTGTTGTTATAGTATAATACTTTAAAGCAAAAAAGTCAAGACGCAATTCCCCATTATTTTTTCCCGCCGGCAGTTGGACAAAGGGAAAAAAATCTGCTATCATGAAAAAAACAACATCCCCGAAAGGAGTCTTCGCAAATGAAACTGACCTACCTTGGAACCGGCGCGGCGGAGGGCTGGCCCGCCCTCTTCTGCAACTGCAAAAACTGCCGGGAGGCTTCCCGGCTTGGCGGGCGCAATATCCGCACCCGTTCCCAGACGCTGGTCAACCATGACCTGCTGCTCGATCTCCCGCCCGACACCTATTATCACAAGCTGATGAGCGGGCTGGACTTTTCGGCGGTCAAGTACCTGTTTGTCACCCACTGGCACATGGACCACTTCTACCCGCAGGAACTGACCGTCCGCGGCAGCGTCTACAGCCACCGGATGGCGTCGCGCGATCTGGACATCTACTGCGCCGCCGGGACAAAGGCACTGTTTGATCAGGTCAGCTGGGAGGCAAACAAAGAAACGTTAGAGACACTGCACTTCCATATCTTGACACCGTTTGAGCCGGTCACCGCCGGGGATTATACCGTCACCCCCCTTCCCGGCAACCACATGCACGAGCTGAAAAACGGGCAGCCGTTCATCTATCTGATTGAACAGGCGGGCAGACGGGTGCTGTATGCCCACGACACCGGCATCTTTTACCCGGAAGTCTGGGATTTTCTCGGAAAGTGCGGGCATATCGGCCTTGTCAGCCTGGACGGGACCTGCGGTGCCAGCAAAGTCGGCCCCAAAGGCGGACATATGGGCTTGCCGGACGACCGGGAGGTCAGAGCGCGTCTGATCGAGATGGGTGCCTGCGACAGCACGACCCGGTTTGTCCTCAACCATTTCTCCCATAACGACGGACTGCTCTATGATCAGATGATCCGCGAGGCGGGGCCGGACTTTACCGTCTCCTATGACGGAATGGAAATCGAGTGTTAATCAGCCAGTTTATCCAGCTAAACGTTTTGTAAACAGGTATTTACCAGCAGCCGTACCGGTGTTATTCTCGTCTGGGGATAACACCGGTACGGCTTTGTATTTTTCTGCGCAGAAATTTGTATTTTTCTGCGAATCTGCACAACCTGCGATGAATTGAGCTTCAAATTATTGACAGCTTCGATACGTAAAGCTATAATATAAACATGAAGCAAAATATTTTGGTGAATTTTTTGAACAATTGATACAGAAAGGATGTACCCATATGAAAAAACGCATTGCCATTGCCCTTGCAGCAGCCCTTCTGACCGTATCCAGTCTTTCTGCATGCGGCAGCACGGACAGCAGCTCCTCCAACAATTCACAGAGCGGCAGCAGCACCACTTCCAGCAGCGATTCCGAAGCCTCTTCCGGCGACTCTTCCGCCGACCCGGCCGCTGAAGCCATTGCAGCCCGCACCGAACCGCAGACCATTGTCGTCAACTGGCCGACCTACAGCGGCTCGCTGGACGGCATTGACCGTATCGTCGAAAAGATGAACGAACTGACCATTCCCGCACTGAACCTGCAGGTCGAAATGCAGATCACCGACTTTGCCAACCGCACCCAGTCGGTTACCCTGTCCATCTCGGGCGGCGAGCAGATCGACATTATCTCTTCGATCAGCGTCGGTTATACCAACGGGATTGCAAAAGATTACTGGGAAGACCTCGAACAGGAAGTTGACGGCTACAACCTGCTGGAGACCTATGGTTCCGGCATCATTGAGACGATGGGATGGGATATTCTGGATGCCTGCCGCAGCGCAGACGGCATTCTCTACGGTGTTTCCCAGCAGAAGGAAAACGCGCAGGGCCGTTTTGCACTGGCAATCGGCACCCAGTACCTGGAAGCAGCAGCCGACTATATGGATCTGGTTCCCGATCTGGAGAGCGATGTCTGGCGCGTAAACGGCCTGGAAGACCTGATCACCATTCTGAAAGCGGCGCACGATGCCAACCCCGACATGGACACCTTCTCTCCCGGCGGCTTGCAGGCAGGCTGGACAGATGTTGACGCACTGGGCGGCGACTATTTCGGCGTACTGGCTGACTACGGCAAGGGCGATGTCGTCGACTGGTTCTCAGACGACTCCTATCTTGAGATGGTCAATGGCATGACCGAGCTGTACAAATACGGCTGCATCAATCCTTCCGACCTGACCGACACCACCGCCGCCAACGCCCGTGTCAAAGCCGGCTCGCTGATGTCCTACATCACCAACTACAAACCCGGTTCGGATATCCAGGAATCCACCCTCTGCGGACAGGACATGACCATTGTTGTAGGCGGTCCCGACTTTACCGCATCCAACTCGATTGCTTCGATGCCCTGGTGCATCTGCTCCAACACCGAAGACATTGTCGCAGCGATGCAGTATTTGAACTTCATGTACACCTCTTCCGAATGGAACGAGCTGTTCAAGTGGGGCGAAAAGGATGTCGACTTTGAGGAGATCGACGGCACCGCCAAGTTCAAGGAAGACGCTGAATACAACCATGCCCTCCAGTGGCTGGCTCCCGGCCAGTTCCTCGCAATGCCGGAATATGGCAACCCGACCAACCTGTGGGATGTTTATGAGGAATTCAACGCCAACGCGACAGTTTCCGAAGCATCCGGCTTCCAGTTTGACAACTCGACGGTTGCTACCCAGTACACTGCCCTGTCCAACGCCTACACCGAGTACCAGAAGTCAATCGAATACGGCATGTCTGACCCTGAAACTGCCATCCCTGAGATGATTGACAAACTGAATGCTGCCGGCTATCAGGATTACATGGCTGAAAAGCAGGCGCAGCTGGACAACTGGCGTGCCAACAACGGCAAATAATTGTTGCCTGATCACAGCTGGAGAGGCAAGAAAGAGCTTTCCCTTGGTTTCCTTCCATGAATGAATAAAAACCTCCCTGGACGCTGCATGCGGTTATCAAACCGCTGTGCTCCAGGGAGGTTTTCATATGCAGCCAAAAACCCCGTCCTGCGCCGCAACAGCAGCACAAGACGGGGCAAAAAAGGTCATTCAAATATGGTAAAGCAGCATTCCGCCGAATACCATGACTGCCAGTACAACAATTGCAACAGGTACCAGAATCAGAAGCGCTGAAAGGATCATCGCGGTCAGGTCGCCCTTTTCCATATGATCCAGCAGAGCAGAGTCTTCGTCACGCTCTTCAATCGCTTCCCTCTCCTCGCGCGTCTCTTTACCAAATTTCATTGCGCGTTCGACGCGCTTGGGAAACAGCATGGTTTACTTCTTGCTCCTTTCATCCACACGATGCAGCTTGTGATGACAAGCGACATAATGGTTCGGTGCCACCTCTTCCCATTCAGGAACAACCTGACGGCAGATTTCGGTACAGTAGGCACAACGGGTATGGAACTTGCATCCTTTCGGCGGATTGACCGGGCTGGGGATATCCCCTTCCAGAATCTGAAGTTCCTTGCGGCTTTCCTCCTCGGTTGTGGGGATCGCATTGAGCAGGGCCTCGGTATAAGGATGAACCGGATTATCGAAAATCTCCTGCGAATCAGCAAGCTCAACCATCGTACCGAGGTACATGACACCGATACGGTCAGAGATATACTTGACGACCGAAAGGTCGTGGGTGATAAACAGATAGGTCAGGTTCTCCTGTTCCTTCAGATCCTGCAAAAGGTTGATGATCTGCGCCTGAATGGAAACGTCCAGCGCGGAGACAGCCTCGTCGCAGACAACAAACTTGGGGTGGGTCGCAAGAGCACGGGCGATACCGATTCTCTGACGCTGGCCGCCGGAGAACTGGTGCGGGAAGCGGTGGAGGAAATAAGGTGCGAGACCGCACTGGTCCATGACCTTCAAAACCATCTCCTGCATCCGCTCATCCCGTTTATGGATCATGCCGTGCGCCTGCATACCTTCGCTGATAATCTGGCCGACGCTCATACGGGGGTTCAGGGAAGAATACGGGTCCTGGAAGATCAGCTGCAAATCGCGGCGGAGCTTGCGCATTTCATTGTAGGTCAATCTAGCAAGGTCGATGCCGTCATCACGGTAGACTTCATACTTCTGGAACATCGGCAGATCCTTATACTGTTCACGCAAAGCGTTGATTTCTTCCCGAACCGATTCCATCTGAACACGATATCCGTCAATCTTAGACTGGATCTCCGTAACCTTAGCGGTAGCCGTATCGACTTTTGCCCGCGTTCCCTTGCCGTTTTCCAAAGCAAACGCAGCGTCAGCCTGAGTCACCTGAGCGTCCTGAAGTTCATCATCGAGCTTGGTGATTTCGCGAGCGATACCGTACGCCTTTTCATATACCGCCATCACCGGGTGCAGATCATCAACTGCGATCAATCCGCCGACCAGCTTGGTTATATTGAGCATCGCGTCTTCAGTCAGTTTTTTGGCGGTATCCAATTCGCCATGTTTTGCATACTGCTGTTCTTCAGAAAGTTTGTCATACTCTTCCTGAAGTTTGGCCTCCTTTTCGGCCAGCTCCTGCCACTCCTTGCGCAGTTTGGGCAGGTTTTTGATGGTATCCAGCATATAACGGGGCGCCAGGTCGTCCAGCGAACGGCCATAATACATCGTCCGGCCATAGGTCTGGTGATACAGCTGCAAAATCGTCCGTCCCAGCGTTGATTTACCGCAGCCGGATTCGCCGACCAGGCCGAAAGTCTCACCCTTATAGATGTCGATCGAAATACCATCGTTGGCTTTAATCACTTTTCCCTTTTTTATAGGGAAATACTGTTTTAAGTTGCTGATCCGAAGCAGCACCTCTTTGTTATTTTCCATGGCGCGCCTCCTTATTGGGATAGAAACAGCGGACCTGCTGCGTCTCGGTTACATGCACCAGTTCCGGCTCTTCCTCACGGCAGCGGTCGGTGGCATATTTACAGCGGGGTGCGAACTTACATCCTTTGGGCAGATCCAGCGGATGCGGAACCGCACCGGGAATTGCCTCCAGACGGGTGTTGGTGGGGGTATCCAGCCGCGGGATGGAAGCCATCAGCCCTTCGGTATAGGGATGAGAATAGACGTTGTTGTGGAAGACGGTGTAGGCAGGAGCCAGTTCGACCACCTGTCCGCAGTACATAACCGCGACGTCGTCTGCCATCTGGTTGATAACACCCAGGTCATGGGTGATGAACAGGACAGCCGTGCCGTTTTTCTCTTTCAGCTCATTGATCAGCTTGAGGATCTGCGCCTGAATCGTAACGTCCAGTGCAGTCGTCGGTTCGTCAGCGATCAGCAGCTTGGGCTTGCAGGCCAGTGCCATCGCGATCATAACGCGCTGCCTCATCCCCCCGCTCATCTGATGGGGATAGTCCCGGACTCTTCTTTGGGGATGAGGAATACCGACTTCGCCCAAAAGCTCCGCGCTTCTTGCCAGCGCTTCCTTTGCCGGAACATTTTGGTGAAGGCGAATGGCCTCGGCAATCTGATCGCCTATCCGCAAGACGGGATTGAGCGACGTCATCGGCTCCTGAAAAATCATGGCAATATCACTGCCCCGTTTTTTTCGCATATCTGCTTCCGGCAAAGATAATAAATCAACGCCGTCAAACAGAACACGCCCTTCTGCAATTGTCCCGTTCGGCGGTAGCAGCCTCATGATCGAAAGTGCCAGCATGGTTTTTCCGCAGCCGGATTCTCCGACAAG
>DCTE01000147.1:0-2204 GCA_002329405.1 Ruminococcaceae bacterium UBA1448
GACTCCATCCTCATCGACGAGGCGCGGACCCCGCTGATCATCTCCGGCCAGGGCGAAAAGTCCACCGAAATGTATAAGATGGCTGACCGCTTCGCCCGTACCCTTCAGGCGACCCGCGTCGTTGAGCTGGATGTCAAGGAAGACAATGACCAGATCGAAGGCGACTATATCGTCGACGAAAAGGCTAAGACCGCTACCCTGACCCCTCAGGGCGTCGCTAAAGCAGAACGCGCTTTCGGCGTCGACAACCTGATGGACCCCGAAAATATCACCCTGCTGCACCATATCAACCAGGCTATTAAAGCACATGGCTGCATGCAGAATGAGGTCGACTATGTCGTTAAGGACGGACAGGTCGTTATCGTTGACGAATTCACCGGCCGTCTGATGCAGGGCCGCCGTTACAACGAAGGCCTGCATCAGGCTATCGAGGCTAAAGAAGGCGTTGAGGTCATGAAGGAGTCCAAGACCCTCGCGACTATCACCTTCCAGAACCTCTTCCGTTCCTATAAGAAACTGTCCGGCATGACCGGTACCGGTATGACCGAAGAAGCTGAGTTCAGAGAGATCTATCATCTGGACGTTGTCGAGGTTCCGACCAATAAACCCGTCATCCGTATCGACCATGACGACGTTATCTTCAAAAATGAGCACGGCAAGTATCAGGCGGTTATCGCACAGATCGAGGAGTGCCATAAAAAGCACCAGCCTGTTCTGGTCGGTACCATCACCATCGACAAGTCGGAAATGCTCAGTAAAATGCTGAAGGCACGCGGTATCAAGCATGAAGTCCTGAATGCAAAATACCACGAAAAAGAAGCTGAAATCATTGCGCAGGCAGGTAAAAAGGATGCTGTCACCATCGCAACCAATATGGCTGGCCGTGGTACCGACATCATGCTGGGCGGTAACGCTGAGTACCTCGCCAAAGACGCGATGCGCAAAAAAGGCTACGATGAACGGCTGATCAATGAGGCTACCGGCTTCGGTGAGACCGACGATGAGGAAATCCTTGAGGCGAGAAAGACTTTCGCTGAACTGGAATCCAAATTTAAGGAACAGATCGCGCCTGAAGCAGAGGAAGTCCGTCAGGCTGGCGGCCTGTATATCCTCGGCACCGAACGCCATGAGTCCAGACGTATCGACAACCAGCTGCGCGGACGTGCCGGCCGTCAGGGCGACCCCGGTGAGAGCTGCTTCTTCCTGTCGATGGAAGACGAGATCATGCGTCTGTTCGGCGGTGAAAAGGTCCAGAAGATGATGGAGGCCCTCAAGATCGAGGATACCCAGCCGATTACCACCAAGATGCTGACCAACTCGATCGAACAGGCTCAGAAGAAGGTCGAGGGCCGCAACTTTACCATCCGCCGCAATGTCTTGCAGTTTGACGACGTTCTCAATAAACAGCGCGAGCTGATCTATGAACAGCGCAACAAGGTTCTCGACGGTGAGGATTGCCACGGCTACATCCTGTCGATGATCCATGAGACCATCGAGTCCACCGTCGACCAGTACCTGCCTGATACCGAAATCCATGATAACTGGAACCTGGATGGTCTGCGCGACCACTATATGGGTGTTATCACCGACAAGGATGACCTGCGGTATAGTGACGTCAATGAGCTGGCTGAGGTGTCCAAAAAGGATATTGTCAAGATGCTCGACGAAAAGGCAATCGCAAAATACGAACAGAAGGACGTCTCCTACGGCAAGGAGTTTATGCGGACGATGGAACGCCGTATCCTGCTCCAGAATGTCGACCAGAAATGGATGGACCACATCGACAATATGGACGAGCTTCGGCAGGGTATCTATCTGCGCTCCTATGCGCAGCATAACCCGGTCGTCGAGTACCGTATCGAGGGCTTTGAGATGTTTGACGCNNCCATCCGTGAGGATACTGTCCGTATGCTGCTGACGATGCAGGTCAAGTTCGCGCCCAGAAGTCAGGCCGTTCAGCTTGACCCGAACGAGAACATCGCGGTCGCTGAGGATTCTGACGGTGCCGAAGCACGGCAGATGCGCGGTCCGGGTGGCGCAGAGGTTGCGGAGATGGAGCCGCGGATGCCGAAGATGGTATCCCGCAGCCCGGAAAGCCTGATGCGTGACACTGTTGCCGGCCGTGCCGGTGAGAATGGGGAAGCGCCCAGAAGACAGCCGGTTCGTGTCCAGAAGATCGGCAGGAACGACCCGTGCCCCTGCGG
>DCTE01000147.1:2323-5578 GCA_002329405.1 Ruminococcaceae bacterium UBA1448
GCCCGTCGCAACGGGCGAAATCTCCTATCCCCAAAATAAGCACAGGACAGGGAGGGGCCATACACCGCAGTGTATGGCCCCGTGGGAAGACCCTTGCAAGGGGTCTTCCTTTGGAAAAGTCCCGCTCGATGCGGGACTTTTCCAATAATTGCGAGGACAGCAGTTTCGGTTTACTCAGTCAGTGGGACTACGTGGGGCGGCACGCCGCTGACGGTTTTTCACCTGTTTTCCCCCATAAACTGTCCGGTGGACAGTTTATGGCGGTACAAGCTCCGATCGCTGTAATCTCCGATAAAAGCTGCCCGCAAATACATTCCCTCCGTTCCCCCAAAAGGGAAACTTCCTGTTTTGTTTTGGAGTAAATGCGCCGGATATCACGGCTCCTGACACATGAAAAAAGCCATACCGTATTGACCACGGTATGGCTTTCATAATATCCGCTTTGCTCAGAAAACGATCTCTTCAAACGTCGTGAAACGGTCGGGGCTGTAATAGATCAGTCCGTCATTTGAGTATACCAGCCGTTCGGGACCGCGTGTACCACCATTGTACCCGATGTCACACTGTTTCCAGCTGCGGCCGTCCGCTGTGGGGAGCAGTCCGGCATGGTTGCCGTATTCGTCTCCGCCGATGGATATCCCTTCCTGTACCTCCCAGAGGTCGCTCTCTCCGTCCCAGCCGAGTGCTTTTGCCGCTTCGGTCGTCATGTAGTTGGACGGGAGTTTGCTATAGGTGTGCAGATAGACTGCAACCTCGTCCTTGGTGGTATAACTGCCGTCCTCGGTGACTGCCGCCTCTGCCGCTTCACTGGTACTGGTTTGGGAATCTTCGGAGGACTGGGACGAGGACGAAACATCATTCGCAATGGATGACGTGATCGACGAAACAACGTCTTTCAGCGCGTTGCTGGTTTCCGGCATGTCGCCCAACATCTGGTCAATCTTGCTGCTGAAATTACTGAGCGTCTCCTTGACGTCTACGTCCTCCATCGCGTCGGAAACACTGCTGCCGATGACGTTGATCGCCTTGTCGGTCAGTTCGTCCAGCTTCGCGGTACAGCCGCTGAGTATCCCCGCAGAGAGGAGCGCTGTGAGCAGGAGCGCTGTCAGGTGAAATCTGCTTCTGTTCATATATATATTCCTTTCTGTCGATGGCGGCGCACTGCCGCTTGATCTGGTCTTCCGCCCCATCAGAGCGGCATCTTCTGCATCTTGCGCTGGTCAAACCAGACCAGCTCGGTAAATCCGATCTTTCGGAGCATTTCTTCGGTCTCTGATAATCCAAACGCCATGTCCCGCAGACGGTGGGCATCCGAACCAATCGTCACCAGCCGCCCGCCAAGGCCATAGTACCGCCGCAGCAGTGCTTCATCCGGCAGTGTCGATGCGATTTTCTGCCGCAGACCGCTGGTGTTGACCTCGAGGGCGATTCCTTTACGGATAATCGTATAAAACAGCCGGTCGATCAGCTGCTGGTACCGGTCCAGATTGACCGCGCGGCCGTAGTCGCCGATGATGTACCGGAGCGGATAGGTGATATGGGCAAGAACATCAAATTTCCCCCATTCCGCCATCTCGCACAGCCGGTTGAAGTATCGGACAAGGCTTTCATGCAGTTCCTGTTCCGGTGTCTGGCTGTAATCGCCAAAATAATAATCGGCTACGCCGTCGGTATGTATCGCACCAATTACCACATCATAGGGACAAAGGGTCAGCATCTCTTCCGCCAGCGGCAGGTTTTCCAGCGGGTCCCCAAGCTCAATCCCGATCAGCATCCGGCAGTTTCCGTCCCGGTGGGCGTCCCGCCATGCGGTCAGCTCGNNGAGCCGGTAATGTGGCTGATCAGCGCGTCGGCGGCAATCCCGTCGATCATGTCGCAGTGGTCGGTCAGTGCAAACACCGACAGGCCGAGTTTCGAGGCGTTTTTGCAGAGGTCAGCAACCTTTTCCTGACCATCAAAGCTGTATAAGGAATGGTTATGACAATCAATCAGCATATGTTCAAGAACCTTTCTGTTCGTAAATTCGGAGAACCTATCTGTTATTATAGCGTGTTATCGGCAAAATGTAAATACCATGGGCAATTTTGCATCTCCAGGAGGGATTTGATGATGAAGAAAAAGAATATAAAAATTACGGCCGCGGCCTGCGCCGTCCTGCTGGCAGGTATTGGATGGGTCTGGTGGGGGAATACCGCGCTGATGGTTCAGGAGTATACCGTCACGTCCAGCCGTCTGCCTGCCGCGTTTTCCGGCTGCCGGATTGCGCAGGTGTCCGATCTGCATAATGACTCTTTCGGTGAAAATAACTGTGACCTGCTGCAAAAGCTCGCGGAGGCTGAGCCGGATATCATCCTTCTGACCGGCGACCTGATCGACTCCAGGCGCACCAATACGGCAGTCGCAGTGGATTTTACCCGGCAGGCACTGGAGATCGCTCCGGTGTATTATGTGTCTGGCAACCACGAGTCCCGTATGGTCGATACCTTTGAACAGCTCGCGGCTGAGCTGGAGCAGATGGGGGCAGTGGTGCTCCGCAACCAGGCAATTACGGTTGAAAAAGATGGGGCAGAGATCCAGCTGATCGGGATGGATGATGTCGGGTTTTATAGCCCGGACGACTCTGGAACCGATCGCGAAGAGATGCTGCTGGACAATATCCAGGCACTGCGCAACCCTGCGCTGTATTCGATTTTGCTTTCCCACCGCCCGGAATTGTTGGATGTGTATGCCGGGGGCGGGTGCGATCTGGTCTTTTCCGGGCATTCCCACGGCGGTCAGTTCCGGCTCCCGCTGGTCGGTGGGCTGTTTGCACCCGGGCAGGGCTTTTTCCCGGAATATGACGGCGGTGTTTACCGGCAGGGGAATACTTGCATGGTCGTCAGCCGTGGGGTCGGCAACAGCCTGATGCCGGTACGGTTCAACAACCGGCCTGAAATCGTACTGGTTGAGCTTCAGCATCAGGATACCGATTGATTTTGCATGAAAAAAAGTCCATGAGCACCTGTCAGCAGTGTTCGTGGACTTTTTGGGTTATCGGGTGGGGAGTTTGCGGTTCTCTGCCGCCGACCGTCTATGACTGTCCACTGGACAGTCATAGAGGGAAACAACTGCTTGTCGGCAGCGCCGTGCCGGCCCACGTAGTTCCACCCGACAGCATAAAACGAAAGAAACAAGCTCGCTCGTTTATGAAAAAAGCCCGCATCGAGCGGACTTTTTTCATAGGGGACGCCCTTGCTATGCGTCCCCTACGCCCAA
>DCTE01000147.1:5611-11145 GCA_002329405.1 Ruminococcaceae bacterium UBA1448
TTGAAAAGGCTTGACCTAAACTTTGGAATTATTACCGACCCCACCGAGTGCGAAACATTACCCCGACGCTCTGCGCGTCGGTCAAACCACCGGATAGTGTGTGCGAATTGCCCACATTAAAGCACCTGAATATCGCACTATCTACCTGGCGCGTTTGCAAAGGCTGTTATTATTGCAATCGAGGCGGTCGGTAGCGCATGTATGCGCTTCGTGGCCGACCATCGCGATCAAGGGAGCGCAGGCACTGCGCCGCGAACAAGGGAGCGCAGGCTCTGCGCTTAGTTCAGAGTGAAGCCTCTTTCAAGCAGCGGGTAGTTGTCCATGACCTCTTTGACCTGATCCTCGGTGGGCAGCGCGGGGATTCCGCCCGGTCTGGATGCGCAGCTGGAACCCGATGCGTTCGCAAAACGGCAGTACTCCGCCAATGTCGCATTGTCCAGTGCAGCCAGTTTTTCCTTGCTGGTCGCGCCGCCAAGATAAATCCGCGACAGGAACGCGCCCCAGAAGCTGTCGCCTGAACCGGTGGTGTCAATAACCTTGGTGTCAAATGTCGGCTGGTGCTCCGGTTCGCCGCTGCCGGAGAAGACACACCCGTCTGCCCCCAGCGTGACAATGACCAGCGTGATGCCGATGTCATGCAGCTTCTTGACCCCTTCCCGGATGCTCGCACAGCCGGTCAGCAGCTCCAGCTCTTCGCCCGAGATCTTGATGATGTCACACAGCGGCAGGCCTTCTTTCATGCCCTTGATGCCCGCTTCCTCAGACGGCCACAGCGGAGGACGCCAGTTGGGGTCATAGGAAACCAGTTTGCCCATCTCACGCGCCTTTTTGACCATCGCAAGGGTCGTGCTGCGGCTCGGCTCAGTAGTCAGCGACAGCGAACCAAAGTGGATGATCGAGCATTCCTCAACCTCTTTCATGTCGACTTCTTCCAGCGCGAGCTGGGTGTCTGCACCGGGGTTGCGGTAGAAGGTGAAGCTCCGGTCGCCGTTCTTGTCCAGCTGGACAAAGGCAAGCGTCGTCCGCCAGTCGGGGTCGGTGATCAGGCCGGAAGTGGAAACATTGTTCTCCTCCAGGCATTCCCGCAGGGTGGTGCCGAAGTCGTCCTTGCCGACCTTTCCGATAAAGCCGGCCGGTACGCCCAGTCGGGTCAGCTGTACCGCAACGTTTGCGGGTGCGCCGCCCGGGTTGGGGCAGAGAAGGTTGTGATACCCTTCGATCTTAACCGGGGTAAAGTCAATTAACAGTTCGCCAGTTGTCAGGATTGCAGACATGGTAAACATCCTCCTTATCAGTATATCTCATCCGGCGGTCCCGCCGGAAAAAATCAGGCTTTTCCGGTATGAACTGTGACCGAGGCATTGCCGCTGGTCTCGATCTGGTCATACGGTGCGGTCGGGAAGACAAGGTTGGTCAGCGCACGGGTGCCGCCGTCAATAAACAGCTCGGTCAGCTCGTGGTCAAAGATCAGGTCCATCTCCCAGCAGCCTTGATACAGCCGTCCGGTCGCATATTTGGACAGCCAGTCGGTGCCGAACTCGGCGTTGAAATCCTTCTGGCCAGCGTTGCTGCGGTCGATGTACATTTCGTTGTTTTCATTGACGCCAAAGGTAAACGATTCGCCGTTCCCGTTTTTCAGCGTGACGCTGCCTGCGCCTTCGCCGCGCACCGTCAGCCGGAACAGTTCGCCCGGCAGGGTGCCGTCACTGGGCTTTCCTTCGTCGAATACCTCTCCGGTGATCGGCTTCTGGGCAATCCGTACCCCGCCAAGCGGCGTGTCTGCAAGAGAAAACTCCCGCGCCAATGTCATGCAGCTACGGAAACCTTCTTCCTCAGTCGGGATCTCACGGGCATAGACCCAGTTGGATGCCCAGCCGACCAGGATACATTTGTCGGTGCCAGCATAGCTGACCGATGCGTAGTTGTCAAACCCTTCGTCGATAAACTCCGGTTTGTCGAAACGCCCGTCGCAGATGAACTTCTCGCCGTCAAAGTCGCCGACAAAATACTGGGTACGGGAACCGTGGTTGTCATGGTACGGGCCCATGCTGACCAGCAGCACCCATTTTTCCTCACCATTGACCGTCAGCGGGAAAAAGTCGGGGCATTCCCAGACGCCGCCTGAATAGTTGCCCTCCGGGCCAAACTCGCCGGTCTTATGCCAGTTTTTCCGATCATCCGACGCATAAAACAGCGCGCGGTCGCCGCCCGACATGACGACGCTCCAGCCGCCTTTCGGGTTTTTAAACACCTTCGGGTCACGGAAATCGGGCATATTGCTCGGGATGATCGGGTTGCCTTCATATTTATGGAAGGTGACATAATCGGTCGACCAGGCGATCGACTGCTGTTCGTGGCGGTTGGTCGGGACGCCTTCTTCTTCCCAGTGGTGGGTAAACATCGCGATCATCGGCGGTTTGCCGTCTTCACCAAAACCGGAGGTGTTGTCGGTGTCGATCACCGCCGAACCGGAATAGATGTACCCCAGCTCGTCCGGCGCCATTGCGACCGGCAGATGCTCCCAGTGGATCAGGTCGCGGCTGACCGCGTGGTACCAGTGCATCGGGCCCCAGACCGGTCCGGGATAAAACTGGGCAAACAGATGATAGTTGCCGTTCTCGTAAACCAGCCCGTTGGGGTCATTGATCCAGCCTTCTTTGGCGGTAAAATGGATTTCAGGACGATAGTGGCTTGTTTTCATGCGGATTCTCCTTTCACTGGATTTAGCTTCTGGCGGGATAAACCTCGACCGTCGCATTGCCGGCGACCGAGATGCTATCATAGGGCAGGGTGGGGAAGACCAGCTGGCTGAATACCCGGCTGCCGCCGTCGGCAAACAGTTCGGTGCAGATATGGTCGATGTACAGCGTCATCTCCCATTCGCCCTCATAAAAACGCGGTGCGACCGATTTGCTGAACCATTCGGACGCGAAATTCTCGGCAAAATCTTTCATCCCTGCGCCAGTACGGTCGGAGAACAGCTCGTTCTGGTCATTGACGCCGAAGCGGTACTGCTCACCAGCTGCATTTTTCAGCGCAATGATGGCGGCACCGTCGCCCCGGATGCGGATTTTGCACAGCGAAGAGGGAATCTCGGTGCAGCTCTCAGCCGGCTGGTCGGTAAAGACGTCCCCTTCGACCGGCTTCTGGGCAAGTCGTACGCCGCCCAGCTCGGTCTTGACCAGCGACAGCTCACGCGGCAATGTATGCACGCAGCGGAACTCCTCCTCGGCGGTCGGGGTCTTGTCGGCATAGACAACGTTGGTGCCCCAGCCAATTATCGTGCGCTGTTCGGTATTGAAATAAGAGACAGCAGCATAGTTATCATACCCCATGTCGATGAANNACTGCCGTCGGCGGTAAATCTGCTGCCGTCAAAGCTGCCGATAAAATACTGGGTGCGGGCACCATGGTTGGCTTCAAACGGCCCCATGCTGACCATCAGCACCCACTTTTCCTCGCCGTCAATCTCCAGCGGGAACAGGTCGGGGCATTCCCAGACACCGCCCGAAAGGTTGCCCTCCGGGCCGAATTCGCCCGTCTTTTCCCATTCCTTCAGGTTCTGGGAAACATAAAACATCACCCGGTCGCCGGCCGCAAGCACCATGCCCCAGCCACCTTTCGGGTTTTTGAAAACCTTGGGGTCACGGAAATCAGCCATGTCACTCGGGATCACCGGGTTGCCTTCATATTTGTGGAAGGTCACGCCATCGGTCGACCAGGCGATCGACTGCTGCTCATGGCAGACCGTGGGGTTGTCCGGTTCGTTCCAGTGATGGGTAAAGATCGCGACCAGCGGGGGATTCTCCGCTGTACCAAAGCCAGAGGTGTTCTCCGTGTCAACAACCGCTGATCCTGAGAAGATGAACCCCAGTTCGTCTGGTGCAAGCACAATGCCAAGCTCTTCCCAGTGGAGCATGTCGTCGCTTACCGCGTGCAGCCAGTGCATCGGCCCCCAGACATTGCTGCCTGGATGGTGCTGGGCAAAAAGGTGGTACCTTCCTTTATAATATACAAGACCGTTAGGGTCATTGATCCACCCATTTTTTGCTGTAAAATGGATCTCAGGCCGGTACTGGATGCTGTTCATCTTGAAAACTCCCTTCAAAACTTGTCAAAACAGTTCTTTTCTCGTTTATTTCCCCAACAAAAAGGACGCTCATTCGACAGATATGCCGCCTGTTGATCGTGCGTAAATGAATGGCTTTCCAATGTTAAGCAATAAAAATGCAGAAAACGGCAGAAAAGTTGCCGGTTTCGTGCATGCTTTTACGGAAAATCGTTCAATTTTTCAGCAAAGTGATCAAGAAGCCCTTCCGCAGGTGGATAAACCTTCCTTAATTAAGTAAACAATACCATGCCCGCTGAAAGATGTCAATTGACATTTATGCTATATTGTCTGCTCCTTTTTTGTATTAATAAAAAAAGTTACAAAATGTTAGTTGGCAATGTGCACAAAAAATATTCTGCTAGATGGCTAACATTACAAAAAATAGAAAATAGCTGTTGACAGAATAAGAAAAGAAGTGTACAATCTATGTATAAACTCGGTTACGAGATAAATCTGCCTTTTGGGAGTCCGCAAATTGCCGGTGCGCTTCTCCAAAAGACAGGCCCCTGCCGGTTCGGCCACCGGGTTGCGTGCTCGGTACCGGCGGGAGAAAAATCTGTCGGCATCCTTCTGACTGGCTGGGGCCGGACGGGGGATAGCCTGTAATCAGTGGAAATGGAGTTGAGATTTTCATGGCAAACAAAGTTGGTAGCGGGGAAAAGAGTACCCTTGCCCGTATCCTTGGTTCCTGGCAGTTGTATGTCCTGTTGATTCCGGCGATTCTGTGGCTGGCGGTCTTCGCCTACTATCCGATGTACGGCGTCATCATCGCCTTCAAGGACTTTAAGTCACGCAGCGGCATCCTCGGAAGCCCCTGGGCTGACCCAATCTTCAAGTATTTCCAGCAGTTCTTCAGCACACCTATCGCTGTCACCACCATCAAGAACACCATCCTGCTGGCTCTTGAACAGCTGGTGATCAGCTTCCCGATCCCGGTTATCTTCGCACTGCTGCTGAACCAGGTCCGCAGTAACAAGGCAAGAAAGGCAATCCAGACCATCTCTTACGCGCCTTACTTCCTTTCAAACGTTATCCTGGTCTGCATTATGCAGATGCTCTTCTCGGCGACCGGTATCATCAACAACGCGATCGTCGCTCTGGGCGGAAACATCCAGTCCTTCATCTCCGGTGAGGAATACTTCCGCTCCATGTACATCGGTTCCACCGTATGGCAGTCGATGGGCTTTAACGCCATCGTTTACATCGCAGCTCTGACCGGCATCAGCGCTGACTTCTATGAAGCTGCCGTTATCGACGGTGCAACCAAATTCCAGCGGATCCTTTACATTGATATCCCGCTGATCATGCCCACCGTCATCCTGATGCTGATTCTCGCAGTCGGCAACGTCATGAGCCTGGGTTATGAAAAAGCTTACCTGATGCAGATGTCCACCAATACTTCTGTATGTGAGATCATCTCGAC
>DCTE01000150.1:0-706 GCA_002329405.1 Ruminococcaceae bacterium UBA1448
CGCTGCCAATCGTCAGCGAGACATCGTCGACTGCCACCTTTTCAAATGGCGTCCCCGGACTGTAGGTATAAGTCAGATGCTCTGTAGAAATAACCAATCCTGTTCCGCCTTCCTTTATGATTTTACTGCTGCCGACATCAGCAGTCGTTTCAGTGCCTGGTAACATTCCTCTTCCGTCAGGATATCCTGCGGGAGGTCAATTCCCTCCTGACGCAGTTCATAGACCAGTTCGGTGACCTGGGGTACATCCAGTCCGACACTTTTGAGCAATTCCACTTCGGTGAAAACCTCTCTAGGCGTACCATCCCGCAGAATTTTACCGCCGTCCACAACGACAACCCGTTCCGCCTGAACTGCTTCATCCATATAATGAGTGATCAGCACGACCGTTGTGTTGTAATCCCGGTTCAGTTCCCGAATTGTCCGCAGGACTTCACTTCGTCCTCTCGGGTCAAGCATCGCGGTCGGCTCGTCCAGCACGATAAAGTCAGGACGCATCGCCAGTATGCCAGCGATTGCGACACGCTGCTTCTGTCCGCCCGACAGCTGATGGGGTGCATGCTCCCGGTACTGGTACATATCAACCTCTTTGAGAGCCTCGTCTACCCTGCGGCGAATTTCCGACGGCTCAACCCCAAGGTTTTCCAATGCAAATGCGACATCCTCTTCAACGATCGTCGCAACGATCTGGTTATCCGGGTTCTGA
>DCTE01000150.1:765-4170 GCA_002329405.1 Ruminococcaceae bacterium UBA1448
TGCATTAAAATGCTTGGCCAGGGTCGATTTGCCAGAGCCATTGTGTCCCAAGACTGCAACAAACTGCCCACGGGGGATCTGTAAATCCAACCCGCGCAGTACAATATGTCCCGGCATGCCCGGTTCTTCTCCAGGATAGGCAAATTCCAGCCCGGAAACCCGGATTTCCTTCTCTTCTCCCATTCCATCACCTTCAAAAGCTACTGTAAAGCTATAAAACTTTACACATTTCCGATTGCCTTTTTAGACCAGACCGCGACCGAACCGCAGGGTAAAACCAGCCCGCTTGCTGTAACCGGCAGTCCAATTTCGTCCGCCATCACATTTCCGCCTTTTTCAGCCCCGACCGTAACGCCCAACAGATACGCCATAACCGATGCGGACAGCCCGGTATTGTATGAGCTGAGCGCAACAAACAAAGGATCTTCTGTCAATACGCCACAGCAGAGGCTCACCAGATCATACACTTTTTCTTCCAGCTGCCAGACTTCCCCATTCGGCCCACGACCATAAGACGGAGGGTCCATAATAATTGCGTCATACCGGTGTCCCCGGCGAATCTCCCGCTGGATAAACTTTTCGCAGTCGTCAACGATCCACCGGACCGGGCGGTCATCAAGCCCTGAGAGAACAGCGTTTTCCTTTGCCCACTGGACCATACCTTTGGATGCGTCAACATGGCAGACAGCTGCACCAGCACTGAGACAGGCCAGTGTAGCACCGCCGGTATAGGCAAATAGATTCAGGACCGAAACCGGTCTTCCCGCCTCCCGGATTAGTTTCATAAACAAATCCCAGTTGACTGCCTGTTCAGGGAACAGCCCAGTGTGCTTAAAGCCAGTTGGAGAGATCTTAAAGGTCAGGTCGCCATAGGAAACCTTCCAGCTCTCCGGCAGTTTATGCAGGTATTCCCAATGTCCGCCGCCAGTTCTGGAACGATGGTAATGGGCGTCTGCCCGATTCCATCCGGGGTTATTCTTCCCGGTTTTCCAGATAATCTGCGGGTCTGGACGAATCAACGTAATATTTTTCCAGCGTTCCAGCTTTTCGCCGGACGCGGTGTCGATCAGTTCATAGTCATGCCAGTTGTTGGCCGCTCTCATCTTATTCCTGTATCCTTTCTCTTGTTCAGATCAGTTTCCGGGCAGATACTGCTGCCCATCCCGTGAGATTTTCAAATGACGGTAAGCTCTTTCTGTCACACAGCGTCCCCGTGGTGTCCGGCTGAGGAATCCCAGCTGCATCAGATAGGGTTCATATACATCCTCAATTGTGACCGCTTCCTCTCCCAGCATAGCTGACAGAGTATCCAGCCCGACAGGACCGCCGTTATAGGTTTCAATGATTGCCCGCAGCATCCGCCGGTCCAGGTTGTCCAGGCCCAGCTCATCAATTTCCAGACGCTCCAGCGCGGTCCGCACAATTTCCCGGGTAATAACCCCGCTTCCCAAGATATCTGCAAAGTCCCGTACCCGCCGCAGTAAGCGGTTGGCGATACGGGGCGTTCCTCTGCTTCGCCGCGCCAGCTCCAACGCACCATCCGCTTCACAGGGGACGCCGAGGATTCCGGCACTGCGCATAATGATTTTGGACAGTTCCTCCGGCTGGTACAATTCCAATCGCAGCAGCACACCAAACCGGTCGCGCAGCGGTGCAGTCAGCTGACCTGCTCTTGTTGTCGCGCCGACCAGTGTAAAATGGGCCAGATTGACCCGGATGGAACGGGCCGACGGGCCTTTTCCGATGATGATATCCAGTGCAAAATCTTCCATTGCCGGATAAAGGACTTCTTCTACCTGTTTGGACAGCCGGTGAATCTCATCAATGAACAAGACATCGCCATCCGAAAGGTTGGTCAGCAGTGCAGCGAGATCGCCCTGCTTTTCAATTGCTGGGCCGGACGTAATTTTCAGGTTGCTGTTCATTTCATTTGCGATGATCTGGGACAAAGTTGTCTTGCCCAGACCGGGCGGGCCGTATAAAAGCACATGATCGAGTGCATCTCCCCGCTTTTTTGCAGCTTCAATATAAACAGACAGGTTTTCCTTTGCCTTTTCCTGCCCGATGTATTCAGAAAGGTTCTTAGGACGAAGCGAAAATTCGGTATCGACATCCTCCGGGGAAAAATCCGGAGCAGTAATTCGGTTTTCCAGATCCATTTCCTCATCCTGATCCCGTCGGTATTGTGATTGAAACACAATGATTCCTCCCCATCATCCGTCAGCTGAGCCCAGCCAGCTTTTGCAATCCATGCTTGATCATATCTTCAACCGACAGCTCAGGGTTCAGCTTGGTGATGACGCCTGCTGCCTCGCTTTGGGTATATCCCAATACTACCAGTGCGTTAATCGCTTCACTTGCATTGGAGTTGGAGGACATCAGGGGGATTTCAGGCATACTGATACCCGCCGCGGCCTGTTCTTTGCTGATTTTGTCCTTCAGTTCGAGGATAATCCGTTGTGCGGTCTTCGTCCCCAGACCAGGTGCTCTGGATAACGTCTTTGCATCGCCCGACGCGACCGCAAGTGCAAACTGTTCAGCGGTCACACTGGAAAGAACAGACAGCGCGGCGCGCGGTCCAACCCGGGTCACGCCGAGCAGCATCTTAAAGCAGTTCAGTTCTCCTTGGTCAGCAAACCCAAACAGATCAATCCCATTTTCGGTGATGTGCAGATAAGTATACAGTGTTGTTTCTTCCCCCATCGCTGGCAGTCGTGAAATTGTAACGGCCGATGTCCGTACAGCGTATCCGACGCCAGCGCACTCCACCACTGCCAGATTATTTTCAATATGGGTCAGTTTTCCACGCACGCTATAGATCATAATATATAAATTCCTTTCATCTTCCTGCCAGTCTGATTGCCTGCTGCAATATCTGCGTTGCGGCACCGGACGGTGCGGAATGGGCATGGCAGATTGCAATAGCCAGAGCGTCGGCGACATCATCCGGGTGAGGTGTCCGTGACAGTGATAAAATTTTTCTGGTCATTTCGATTACTTGTCGCTTTTCAGCACGTCCGTATCCGACAACGGCTTGCTTTACCTGTAAAGGCGTGTATTCAAAGCAGGATACACCCGCCTGCTGAGCCGACAGAAGAATGACACCGCGCGCCTGTGCGACATCAATCGCAGTCGTCGTATTGGTGTTGAAATACAGTTTCTCGACCGCCATTGCTTCCGGTTTATACAATGAGATGATCTGCTGCATCTGTTCGTAAATCATCTGTAAACGGGTAGAAAATGCCTGGCCGGCAGGAGTCGTAATGGCGCCATATTCCAGTGTTTTGAACTGACGGCCATTGTATTCGATTACCCCAACGCCAACGATTGCGTATCCTGGGTCAATTCCCAATATTCGCATTCAGTTCACCCACTTTCCGTCCATAGGCCCAATAACCCTAAGTA
>DCTE01000040.1 GCA_002329405.1 Ruminococcaceae bacterium UBA1448
ATATTGCTCCTTAGCTCAGTCGGTAGAGCGCATGACTGTTAATCATGATGTCGTCAGTTCGAGCCTGACAGGAGCAGCCAACAGCCCATCTGAGAAATCAGGTGGGTTTTTGTTATTGTTATAATTATGTATATCATAAAACCGACGGATACCATTTCCAGACTCCGTCGGTTTTGCTTTTTATAACAGTTTATCTGCAACTGGGTATAAAATCAATCCACCGATACCAGCACCGACCATTACTGTGATCGGATTTGGCTTTTTCCATCGCAGAATAACCAATGCAATTGCAAAGATCAAAATTGCGATCCAGTCGGTAGCTGAAAGATTGATAGTGTTTGGCCAGGCTGCGGAGATAAACAAGGATACGCCAGCACCCGCAATCATCGCAACAACAGCAGGCCGCAGGCCGGAAAGGACACCCTGTATCATGGTCAAAGAACGGTAACGATAGTAAACATATGCCAGAATAGAAATGATAATACAGGAAGGAAGCGTGCAACCGAGGGTTGCGATAATTGCTCCCGGGAGTCCTGCAATTTGTATACCGACAAAGGTCGCGGAATTAATTGCAACCGGGCCGGGCGTCATCTGAGAGATCGTGATGATATCCGAGAACTGTGTCATCGTCAGCCAGGGATGTAATTCTACAACCTGATGCTGAATGAGCGGAAGGGAGGCGTATCCACCGCCAAAGCTGAACAGCCCAATCTGAAAGAAACTCCAGAAAAGCTCCAGATAGATCATTCCTTTCCCTCCTTTTTGCAATGTTTGCTGCACCAGAGGGTATGCAAGCCGCCAGCCAGTCCGCTGACGAGGATTACCAGGATAACGTTGACATCAAACCAGACGGTTGCAATGAAGGCGACAGCCATGATTAATGTCGGAAGTATTTGTTTCTTTTTCAGGATATCCAGCCCCATTGTCATAACGACATCTGTGATGACGGCGACAACGCCTGCGGCCATTCCCTTAAGCAGCAGATTGACGATCTGATTGCTACGGAACACAGCGTAAAACAGTGAAATGACCGACAGAATAATCAGCGGCGGAAGAATGGTTCCCAGTACTGTGACAATACCGCCCAAAATACCGCCTGCACGATAACCGACGAGGATTGAAGCATTGACCGCAATTGGCCCTGGGGCGGACTGGGCGATAGCCGTCAGGTCGAGCATTTCATCTTCTTCAATCCAGTGGAGCTTTTCAACAAACTGCTTTCTCATCAGCGGGATAATAACATAACCGCCGCCAAAGGTGAAGGCACTGAGTTTAAAAGTGGAGAGAAAAAGCTGGAGATATTTCCGGCTTTTTTTCATGTGATCATTCCTTCTTTCACGGTATTTGACAGGTTCTATTATAACACTTGATTGCTCATAAGAAAAATAGTATAATTTTATTGTATACATAAGCGATTTGATATAAGGAGGACTATTGATGACATTACGGCATATCCGCATCTTCCTGGCTGTCTGCAATCATGACAACAATATTACCCGTGCGGCTGAATCGTTGTATATGACCCAGCCGGCTGTCAGTTTGGCAATCCATGAACTGGAAAATTATTATCGAGTGCGATTGTTTGAAAGAATATCCCGTAAATTGTATATTACCGAAGCCGGTAAACAGATGCAGGAATATGCTTCTCATCTGCTGTCCATGTTTGATGGTATGGAACAGCAGCTGCGGAATTGGGATTCGGCTGGCATTTTGCGGGTTGGTGCCAGTATTACGATCGGTTCTCAGTTTATGCCGGAATATGTCAGCCGTTATCAAACAATTTGTCCAGCAGTGGAAGTCAAAGTGCAGGTTGGCCCCACCGGGTACCTGGAAAAAGAACTGTTGGCAAATCGTCTGGATTTTGCGCTGGTAGAAGGTATTGTTCATTCACCCCATTTGGTCTGTGAGGAATATATGGAAGATGCGCTGGTTGCGGTCTGCGCACCTGGAAAACCCTTTCAGGACGGGGAGACAGTTGAAATAGAGCAATTTCGCAGTCAGCGGTTATTGCTGAGAGAAAGCGGAAGCGGAACCAGAGAGGAATTTGACAGCGCTGCCCGGCTGGCCGGCTTTTCGGTAGAGCCGTCGTGGGAATCGACCAGTACGGGGGCATTGGTCAACGCGGCAATTCATGGGTTGGGAATTGCCGTGCTGCCGGGACGGATGATTAAAGAACAGTTGGCAAAAGGTTTGGTCATTTCTTTTGGCATCAAAGGAATGGATTTGCGCAGGCGGTTTGGAATTGTTTATCATAAGAACAAGTTCCTTTCTTCTTCAGCATACAGTTTTATTCAGCTGTGCAGACAGCAGGCAGCTGGAGAGACGGACAATTCATGAAAGTAAAGTAAATCGTAGAAAAATCAGATATATTGGCGATAGACGCGGGTTTTCCGCTGTGTTATAATCAAAATGGATGAAATAACAACATTGTGTCAGAAAGGAAGGAAAAGCATATGGCTGTAATCAAGCCGCCTTATTTTGGTGCTGCGTATTACCCGGAAGGATGGTCCGACCAGCGGGTGGATGAAGATATCCGGCAGATGAAGGAAACAGGCATCAACCTGGTGCGTCTGGCGGAATTTGCCTGGAGCCGACTGGAACCGGAAGAAGGCAGGTATGACTTTAGCTGGCTGCGGCGGGTAGTTGCCAAGCTGGATGCCGCAGGGATTGGCGTGATTCTCTGTACCCCCAGTGCTACGCCGCCGGCCTGGCTGACAGAGAAATACCCGGATATTCTACCGATGGCGGAAGATGGACGGCGGACGACCCATGGCGCGCGGCTGCACTATTGCCCAAATCATGAGATTTATCAGGAATATATTCGGAAAATCAATGAAGCGATTGTCCAGGAATTTGACAGCTGTCCCAATGTAATTGGCTGGCAGGTAGACAATGAGGTGTATACTTGGCAGGGAAAGGGTTGTTTTTGCCCGACCTGCCAGGAAAAGTTTCACCAGTTTTTAAAAGAACGCTATGGTACAGTGGAACAGCTCAACCGTTGTTGGCAGCTGACCCTCTGGAGCCAGGAATACGTAAATTTTGATCAGATCCCGACGCCTAGAAGCGATGTCTGGCACCATCCAGCACTGAAAACGGCCTGGCTGGAGTTTCAGGAGGATTCAATCGCGGAATATGTCAGCCGTCAGTACCGCACCATTAAAAAATATTCCAAAAAACCCGTCGGCACCGATATGATGCCGCTGCCGTTGGTCAGCCATGTCAAATTGACCCGGGAAGCGGACGTTGTAATGTTCAATCATTACAATGATGAGGACAATCTGGGACAGGTCTTTTTCTGGTTTGAATATCTGAAGACTCTGCGGGATTTACCGATGTGGAATACGGAGACCGACCCTTGCGGAAATGGCAGTACCGCCAGACAGGCATATAAGCCGCGCGGTTTTTGTACAGTCAATTCCTGGCTGCCGCTGATTTTTGGCGGGGAGGCAAATCTGTACTGGCACTGGAGGGCGCATCGAGCAGGACATGAACTGATGCATGGTGCTGTCATTGACGCGCATGGTCGGCCCAACCATACCTATGGAGAGATCAAGCAGCTGGCAGCTGATTTTAAACAATGCGCCGATTTTCTTGTCCAGACGAAAGTTTCGCCTGCACAGATTGCCATTCATTATGACGCGCTGGCTGAAAAGCAATTTCTTGCCCAACCTATTGCAGCAGGACTCGAATATCAGCCGATACTGCGGGATAATTTTTATGAACCACTCCGCCGCGCCGGTCAGCGGGTGGATATTATTTCACCTTCCCATGATCTTTCGCAATACCGGGTGGTTCTCTCACCGCTTCTGCCTTATATTGACCAGGAACTTTTATCTCGGCTGTACAGCTGGATGGAAGCAGGCGGTATCTGGATTGCAGGGCCGCTGACGGGTTGTCGGGATGCTGCCGGGGGACAGCTGGAAAAACCGCTGGGGCCGCTGGAGGAATGGGCAGGCTGTGTCCGCAGATATGCGCTGGCAGCTAATGAAAAGTATCCATTTGATCTGCACGACGTGTATGGCGAAAAGAGCAACGGTGCTGTCTGGTATGATGCTTTTCAGACACAGGAAGGCCGGGCGGCAGCCGTTTACTGGAATGCTTCTTATGAGCTGGCAGGTATGGCGGCGGTTGTCGAAAGAAAGATCGGAAAAGGAAAGATTATCCTGTTGGGTACAGTGCCGCAAAAAGAACTGCTTCTCCGTCTGGCTGGGGTAGATACCAGCGGACAAGCAGTCAAGGCCTTCCAACAGCCGGACTACCAGGTATCGGACAATCTTTTAGCTGTACCGCGTGTCACCGGAAATGGTCTGGAAGCTGGCGTGCTGCTGGCGGAATTTACCGGTCAGAAGGGACAACTGTATCTGACCAGAAAGGCAGAGGATCTCCGTACCGGCCAGTTATTCAGCGGAAGGGTGGAAGTTTCGCCCTGGACGGTCATGGTTCTGCGTTACGTTGAATAATTGATCTGATCATAAAATCCCGGACGCTCCGATCAGGAATGTCCGGGATTTTTGCAAGATAAGAGATGCGTTAGAATTTGGTTACTTTTTCGTCGATCAGCTGCTGAACAACCACCGGGTTGGCCCGGCCGCCGGTCTGTCCCATGACCTGACCGACCAGCGATTTGAGAGCGTTGGTTTTACCCTTTTTGAAATCGGTAATGGATTTCGGATTGTTCGCAATTGCCTGGTCAACCAGCTGTTCCAGTGTGGCTCGGTCGCTTAGCTGCAGCAGGTCATGTGTACGGACATACTCTTCGGGCGACTGGTCGTCTTTTTTCCACAGCTCGCCCAGCACCTTTTTTTCGGTAGACGAGTTGATTTGTCCATCGACGGTCATGTCGACCAGTTCGGCGAGGTGTTGGGGTGATACTGGAATGCGGACGGTGTCCCCGCTTTCCGCCGACATCAGCCGGAATACTTCAGTCAGCATCAGGTTGGCGGCTTGTTTGGCGTGTTTGGTTGCTGCGCAGACCGATTCAAAATAATCAGCTGTTTCAGGCATAACAGTGAGCATTTCTGCGTCAAATGGGGTCAGCCCAAACTGTTCGATATATTTTGCCTTGCGGGCATCCGGCAGGACTGGGATAGATGCTTCCAGCTGTGTGAGCTGCTGTTCGCTCATCTCAATCGGTGCCAGGTCAGGATCGGGGAAATAACGGTAATCGTTGGCGTCCTCTTTGCGGCGCATCGAGAAGGTTTTCCCGGACTTTTCATCAAACCGTCTGGTCTCCTGCACGATTTCTTCCCCGTTTTCGAGTGCTTCCACCTGGCGGCGGTATTCAAACTCGATTGCTTTCTGGATATATTGGAAGGAGTTCAGATTTTTCATTTCGGTACGGGTGCCAAACGGCTGACCCGGTTTGTGTACCGACAGGTTGACATCACACCGCAGTGAGCCTTCCTGCATCCGGCAGTCGGAAATACCGGTATACAGGATGGTTGCGCGCAGTTTTTGCAGATAGGCGACTGCTTCTTCAGCCGAACGGATATCTGGTTCCGATACAATCTCAATCAGCGGAACTCCGCAGCGGTTGCAGTCGATGAAGGTACCGCTTTTATCGTGGACCAACTTTCCGGCATCTTCCTCAATGTGAATCCGGGTAATACCGATGCGTTTGGAACCGTTGGAAGTCTCAATATCCAGATGACCGTGTTCACACAGCGGCAGATCATACTGGGAGATCTGATAGGCTTTGGGAAGGTCGGGGTAAAAGTAGTTTTTCCGGTCCTGTTTGGAATAGCGTGCGATTGTGCAGTTGGTGGCCATACCGGCCTTGATTGCATATTCCACAACCTTACGGTTGAGGACGGGGAGGGAGCCGGGCAGCCCCATGCAGACCGGGCAGACGTGGGTGTTGGGTTCTGCGCCAAAATCGGTTGGGCAGCTGCAAAAGATTTTGGTTCGGGTTTTCAGCTCGACATGGACTTCCAGCCCGATGACCATTTCATATTCAGAAGTAAATGCAGGCATCTTGATTCATTCCTCTCTGGCAGTTATCGGGAAATCCCGGATGTTTCAAATGCGTGGCCGATGCGGTAGAGTGCCGGTTCCGAAAAGGCAGGACCAATCAGCTGCATGCCGACCGGCAGACTGTTGCCGGCTGTCGCACAGGGCATCGAAAGGGCGGGAAGACCGGCAATATTGACCGGAACGGTGTAGATATCCCCGAGATACATCTCCAGTGGGTTGGATGTCTTTTCTCCGATCTTATAAGCGGTTGTGGGTGCAACCGGCGAGAGGATGCAGTCGCATTGTGCAAAGATCCGATTGTAGTCATTGACGATCAGTGTCCGCACCTGCAGTGCCTTTTTATAATAGGCGTCGTAGTACCCGGAAGACAGCGCGAAAGTACCCAACATGATGCGGCGTTTGACCTCCTGACCAAACCCTTCGCTGCGGGAATTCTTGTACAGGGTTGTGATATCGTCATAATCTTTGGCCCGGTAGCCGTACCGGACGCCATCAAACCGCGCAAGGTTGGAGGACGCTTCCGCCGAAGAAATGATATAATAAGCTGGCAGAGCATGAGAAAGGGTCGGCATCGAGACTTCTATAATTTCAGCACCCAGTTCCTTGAATCGCGCTACAGCTGTTTCAATTCCTTTGCGGACATCGTCCGAAAGTCCTTCACCTAAAAACTCTTTCGGAAGGGCAATTTTTATCCCGCGGATGTCTTTCCCCAGTTCTGCCGAATAGTTGAGCGTTTCCATGTCAATGGAAGTCGTATCCCGGCTGTCATGGCCTGCAATGCAGTCCATGACCATTGCAGAATCGGCGACTGTTTTTGTCAGCGGCCCGATCTGGTCAAGCGACGAAGCAAACGCAACGAGTCCGTAACGGGATACCGTGCCGTAAGTCGGTTTCATCCCGACAACACCGCAGAAGGCCGCTGGCTGCCGAATCGAACCGCCGGTATCACTGCCCAGTGTAAACGCTGCTTCTTCTGCTGCGACTGCCGCTGCCGACCCGCCGGAAGAACCGCCCGGCACACAGGTCAGGTCACGGGGGTTGTGGGTGACCTGGAAATAGCTGTTTTCGGTGGAAGAACCCATCGCGAATTCATCCATATTCAGTTTCCCAAGCATGACTGCGCCCGCTTGTTCCAGCTTTTCGATGACATGGGCGTCATAAGGGGGGACAAAGTTTTCCAGCATTCTGGAAGCACAGGTAGTGGTAAAACCTCTGGTACAGATATTGTCTTTGATGCCGGCCGGGATTCCTGCGAGCGGGGAGAGCTTTTCTCCACGCGACCGCCGGTCGTCGATCTGTGCTGCTTTTTGCATTGCCTCTCCTTCCAGAACCGAGAGGTAGGCATGAATGGACGGTTCTTTCTCCCGTATCGTGTTCAGATAAGCGGTCGCTGCCTGAACCGCTGTGATCTCGCCTGATTGCAGGTAACTGCTCAGCTGGCAGAGTGAAAGCTCAGTGATCTGTTTGGTGTTCATTTTCTGATTCCCCATTCTCCTCTATATATTTCGATAACGGCGTCACTCTACTGTTTTGGGTACCGTCATATACATGCCGTCGGTGGTTGGTGCATTGAAAAGCATCTGTTCCCGGGTAAAACGGCTGGACGGGATATCCTCCCGGAAAACATTCTTCAGTGGGACAACGTGGGCGGTAATCGGAACGCCTTCGGTATCCAGTGCTAAAAGCTGGTCTGCAAAGGCGATGATGTTGCCCATCTCGTCCGGCAGACGGCGCTTTTCTTCATCGGTCAGTGAGAGCCGGGCAAGGTTTGCGACATTTTCAATGTCGATCAGACTGGCGTTTTGGCGTTTCTGTTTCTGGGATGCAATATGCTCCTGCTTGAATTCCTCCAGCAGCCCAAGTACTTCCAGCTGTTCAGTGCTGACGGCAGACGGAGCACTGGTCATTGGGCAGGATGCGTCTTTGACCTTCGGGAACGCGATGACATCCCGCAGCGAATCAGCACCGCACAGGATCATGACCAGCCGATCCAGCCCAAATGCAAAACCGCCGTGGGGCGGTGTGCCGTACCGGAAGGCATTGACCATAAACCCAAACCGGTCCTGAATCTCCTCATCCGAAAAACCAAGTGCTTCAAACATGATTTTTTGTACCTGCTGGTCGTAGATACGGATGGAACCGGAGCCCATCTCAACGCCGTTGAGAACCACGTCATAAGCCTGCGCCCGTACACGTCCCGGGTCGGTCAGCAGATACTGGACATCTTCCGGGTAGGGCATCGTAAAGGGGTGATGGGTTGCAACCCAGCGTTTTTCTTCTTCCGACCATTCAAACTGGGGAAAATCGGTGACAAACAGGAATTTATAGACATTTTTGTCCCGCAGTCCCAGCAGATCTCCCAGGTCGAGACGCAGTGAACCGAGTACCCGCCGGACTGTCGCCAGCTTGTCGGCGCAAAAGAGGATAAAGTCGCCCGGATGGGCGTCTACTGCTTTGATGATTGCCCGGATATCCGATTCGGAGAAATACTTGGTCAGGATGGAATACACTTCTCCATCCGGCCGCAGTGCAATCCAAGCCATCCCGCCCGCACCGTAGCTCTGTGCCTTGCGGGTCAGCTCATCAATAGTCGAGCGGGTAAATGCGTTGCCGCCCGGTACACAGATTGCCCGGACAACGCCCCCCGCATCTGCTACCCTGCGGAAAACCGCAAAACTGCACACCTTTGCAATATCGGTGATATCGACAATCGGCAGTCCAAACCGGAGGTCGGGTTTATCCGAACCATAAACATCCATCGCCTGCTGCCAGGTCATTCGCAGAAAAGGCTCCCGCATGTCCAGCCCCTTCATTTTGCGCATAATCTGCTTAAACAGGCTTTCCAGATGCTGGAAAATGTCCTCCTGCTCGACAAATGACATCTCCATATCGACCTGGGTAAATTCCGGCTGCCGGTCGGCGCGCAGGTCCTCATCCCGGAAACAGCGGGCAATCTGGTAATACCGGTCAATGCCGCCCACCATCAGCAGCTGCTTATAGATCTGCGGCGACTGGGGCAGAGCGTAAAAACTGCCGGGATGGACACGGCTGGGCACAAGGTAGTCGCGTGCACCTTCCGGTGTGGATTTGCAGAGCATTGGTGTTTCAACATTGAGAAACCCTTTTTCGTCCAAAAAGTCCTCAACCACCCGAACCAGTTTGTGACGGGTTTTCAGGTTATGATAGAGAGAACTTCTTCTCAGATCAAGATATCGGTATTTAAGCCGCAAATCTTCTCTTACCTGCACATTATCATCCAGCTCAAACGGCAGCTGGCTTGCTTGCGACAGGATAACCAGCTTTTGGGCCATCAGTTCGATGGTGCCAGTCTGGAGACGGGGGTTGTAGGTCTCCGCTGACCGAATGCGGATATTGCCGGTCACCTGAATGACCGACTGGCTGCGCAGTTTTTCAGCTGATGTGAAATCTTCCGGGGTGAGATACTGCTGGTTAAAAACTACCTGCAAAGTACCTTCCCGGTCTTTGAGATCAATAAAGATGACGCCGCCCATATCCCGTTTGGTCTGGACCCATCCGGCGGCGGTTACGGTGCGGCCCACATCTTTTTCTCGGAGCGCACCGCAGTAATCGGTTCTCATCATTTCGATTCAATCCTTCCTTTATCCGGCGGTTTTGACGGAAAAATAAAAAAGTCTTTCGTCCCAAACAACAACTGTTTAGGACGAAAGACTGACTTCCGCGGTACCACCTAATTTGGACCTTACGGTCCCAACTCAATACTGC
Organism: Ruminococcaceae bacterium UBA1448; assembly: GCA_002329405.1. Lineage (GTDB taxonomy): Bacteria > Bacillota > Clostridia > Oscillospirales > Ruminococcaceae > Faecivivens. Next base: position 9,718 of record DCTE01000040.1, read on the forward strand.
TCAATGCAATATCTATCGGATATAACGGTCCGCCCCCGTCTGAGCCTACTTGGAAGGAGGTTCCTCCCTTTGGGTCAGCAGCTCCGGGATGTTCTTCAAAAGGAAATCTGTACCGCAATCCCACCGCCTGCGGCTCTCTGGAACGACCATTCCAATCTACTCTTCCCATCAACGCGATTTTAAATATGCAATCATTATAAACACGTCTTGCGAATTTGTCAAGAACTTTTTTGTCGGTTTCCAGATTTTTTTACTTCGATATCATAAGATCATCAGTCCGGCTGCACCGCACAACAACCCCAGCCCTGCGCCGGCCAGCACATCCTCCGGCCAGTGCAGACCGGCTGCCAGACGGCTCAGCCCAGTTACCGCCGCCAGAATGATCATCCCCCATCCCAATATAGCCGACAGACGGAACATCGTCAGTGCCAGGACAAATGCACTGGCAGTATGGTTGGATGGGAAGGATTTACCGCCCTTTTTTTGGACGAGCGGACGGATAGAAAGCTGCTCATAGGGACGTTTGCGGTTGATCTTTCGTCGCAGCAGCCCGGAAATAAACAGACATCCAGCCGGAAAAACCATCGCTCCGATCAGTGCTGTACACTGTTCTGCGGCAAATCTACTGGAAAGGGCCACCCATCCCATCAGACACAGCTGCACTGAGTAGACTACGAAAAAGAGGGGAGGCAGACTGCGGACAAGCCAAATCGCCAGTCTTTCCCGTCTGCTGCTTTTTCTCCAAAAATTTAAGATTCGGTCGTATTCCGACTCAGTCCAGTGGAACAGATTCAGTCGTTCAGAGACATTCATGCTTCAATGACCGATAGAATGTCGGGAACGCTGGTGACGGTATAATCAACCGGCAGGTCGGTGGTCTGCCGCTTGCGGTTGAGCCAGCAGCAGGGAATGCCATAAGCGACCGCGCCTTTGATATCACTGGACAGAGAATCGCCCACCATCAGGACCTTTTCCTTCGGGGGATTGCCCAGCCGTGCAAAGACAAAGTCAAAGTATTCCTTCTGCGGTTTCTGAGAACCGGCTTCTTCCGAAACAAAAATGCCGTCGCACAGCTCCGCCAATTCTGAGGTTGCCAGCCGGTTTTTCTGTACACGGGTTACGCCATTGGTTGCGAGGTAGAGCTGTGCGCCCATTTCCTTGATCTTTTGGCAGAGTTCCAGCGCACCGGGCAGCAGGATATTGCCCTCTGCCAGTCCGTCCAGATAGTCCTGGTTTGCTTTTACACCGTCTCCAGTGAATCCGATTGCGTCAAAAAAGCGGGCGAACCGGTTGTCCAGCAGAAAACTTTTGGCAATGCTTCCCTTTTCAAATTCCAGCCACATTGCATCATTGATCTTCTGATAGGTGTGAATATTGTCATCTGTCCACGCAATGCCGTACATCGTAAACAGACGGTGGAGGGCGTTGATTTCAGCTTTGCCAAAATCAAAGACGGTATCGTCTGCATCCATCAGGATGATGTCATATTTTTTCATATCAGCTTCTCCCTTCATTGGTTGTCAGTTGATGTGTCGGTATCCGGTTCACTTGCATTTTTGGTGTTTTCCGATGCGGAGGACTCAGAAGAAGAGGATTCTTCCGATGACTCATTACTGGTTCCGGTGTCAAATACGCTGCATTTCAGATAGATCCCTTCTTCGGTACAGCAGTACATCACGCCATCCACCAGCAGAAAGGGAACAGTATTTCCTCCGAAGTTACAGCTTCCGTCCACGATCGGGAAGGTATTTTGATTGCCAGTCGTAACAGCAGTCAACTCCTCTGTGGAATCTCCCTCAGGCTTTTCAGACAGTTGTTCAGATGTGACCATATAGTAAGTGCCGTCGTACAGAAACAGTGGAGGATACAGATAGTCAGCCGCCGTCATCTGCTTTTCGGAAAAGAGGATTGAAACAACAGCAGTTGCGCCGCTGGTCAATACCAGCAGGACTACCAACACGATACAGATGACCTGGGTCGTTTTGAACTTCAATTTTTTCTTTTCATTTTTGCTCAGCCGGTGGGGCAGCTTTTTGCGGCGCTGCTCTTCTTTTTGCTGTTGATGTCTGGCGAGAAGCTCGGTGGCGCGGCGGGTCTCTGTCTGATAATTGCTGTTTTTTCCCTTGTTTTTAGCCATAATGTCTGTTCCTTTCCAAGCCCGTCCGGGAGATCATTCTGCCGTGGTGCAATACAGCTATTATAACGCAAACCGTTTCGTAAATCAACTGGACCGGATGTAAACATTCCGCTATAAAAAAGTCCTGAAAACCGGATGGCCTTCAGGACTTTTCATCTGTTGTTTATTGTTCAGCAGGGTTAAACATCAGATCACGGATATAGCGGATGGTGTATTCAACACCCCATTCGCCCTTTTCTCCCTGCCAGGTGCGGGAGTGGGGTTCGATTGACAGATAGCCGTCGTATCCGTGTTTGTACAGGATACCAAAGAAGGCTCTCCAGTTGATGGAATCAATGCCTGCGGGCGGGTTGTCGTAGTGGTTGACCTGCGGCATGATCTCTTTCATCAGTACCTCTTCCATTTCAGGATGCTGTCTGCAAAGGTCTCTCAGTTTCCATGCAAACGGTTCATTGGAATTGCCCAGCTGGACAACACCTTTGATATGGACATAACCAAAACGGCTGCCCCATTCAAATGCTTCTCTCAGATAAGCACCCTGATCGCCGCCATGGACAAAGCTGTGGGAGGGGTCATATTTCAAATACAGTCCGGGAACTTCGTCTAAAACCAGCTTCCACTGTTCGGGGGTGGTGATGTAGTTGCCGCCCATGATGCAGTTGACGATACAGGTTTTCATGCCAGCCTGTTCTGCTTCAGCAACGATCATTTTAAGTGCCGCGATCGCAGCCGTGATGTTCTTGTAATAGGTCAGCTGGGGAACGTATGCGACGCTGCAAAGATAGTGTTTGGCGCCCAATTCCTTGCCGGCTTTGATGATTGCCCGGACATTGTTCCATTCTTCTTCATTGATCGAGCCGTCTTCATTCAGCAGATGACTTGCCCAGCGGCCGACAGCACCGACCTCAATACCGGTGCGCTCAGAGGCTTCCTTCAGCTGCGGGACAATTTCATTGATCTGTTCGATCGGCATTCCAAAATATTCAGTAGGGTTGAAGTCCAGTTCGGCAAAGTCAAGACCGAGTTTTTTAAGGTGGTCAAACTCTTCCGGCTGCGGACGAATGATCATACCAAGTTTCATACGAAACAACATCCTTTCCTGCATAGCAAGTAAATGTAAACGATTACATATGACAATTATAATAGCTTTACCCCAAAAGTCAAGAGAAAAATATCGTTTTTGGCGAATTGTTTAGAAACGCCTCTGCCGGTTTGTGTACAGTCACAACAGGCAGAGGCGCAGCATTCAGCTTCTTCCGGTGAAGTCCCGGTCTACATCAATTACGGTAAAGATACGGGCCCCGTCTACCGTGTCGGGGATCTGTGCAGAAACTTTTGTCTTAATCTCCTCGTCCGGCATTTTCAGGTCGTGCGGAACCAGAATATCAAAGATCAGGTTGTTGTGGCTGGGGCCGCTCACCAGCCGGACATCATGGATGCTGCATCGTTTATCGACTGACTGAACTGCCTGGAGAGCAGTTTTTTTCAGCTGGTCAAGCAGCGGATTATGGGTGTCGATTGGGTCGAGGTGGATGGTGACCATACAGGACATCTTTTCTCCCAGTTCCCGTTCGATGTTGTCGATCAGGTCGTGCAGATGGAACAGTTCACCGTCTCCGTCTACCTCCGCGTGGAGAGAAACCATCACGCGGCCAGGGCCGTAGTTGTGAACAATCAGGTCATGGATGCCGATGATTTCAGGGTACGACAGGACAGTCTGTTCGATTTTTTCAATAAATTCCGGTTCAGGCGGCTGACCGAGAAGAGGAGAAATTGTATCTTTGGCCGCATCAAAGCCAGTCTTTAAGATCAGGAGGGAAACCAGCAGACCCAGCCATCCATCCAGCGGCAGCTGAAAGTAACTGCCGACTGCCATACCGATGAGCAGTGCAGTGGTTGAGATTGCGTCACTGCGCGAGTCGGCGGCGGTCGCTTGCATTGCCTCGGAATGGATTTCCCTTGCAAGATAGCTGTTAAAATGTGCCATCCACATCTTGACCAGAATGGAAACCAGCAGGATACCTGCCGGCAACAGCTCCAATCCGACCAGCTCTGGCGAACGGATTTTGCCGATAGAATCCATCAGCAGCTGATATCCCATCATCAGGATGATAAAAGAGACAATCATCCCCGATATATACTCAATGCGCCCGTGTCCGAACGGATGCTCGATATCCGGCTTGCGGCCCGCCATACGGAAACCAACCAGCGTAACAATTGAGGACCCGGCATCCGACAGGTTGTTCAGGGCATCCGCCGTAATCGCAATTGAGCCGGAGATCAGGCCTGCAATCAGCTTGCCGGTAAACAGAAGCAGGTTGAGGGCAATACCGACACCACCGGACATCGTTCCATACTGTTTGCGGACAGTAGTTTCGTCGGTACAGCCGTGCAGCGGCTTGGTGACAAACTGGCGAATCAATAAGCGGATCAAAACAAGACCACTCCTTTTTAGAAATCAATTTTCATTTTAAGAGGACAACAGACAATTGTCAAGAAGTTAGACAATGATAACCTCTTCCCCCGGGAAGCTGCTGTGGAAACTGCAAGCAAAACCCGGAATCCTTTTACCAATACAGATAAAAGAATCCCGGGTTATATATATGGCAGCGCAATGACCGTCAGTTGTAGATTCCGGTCGACAGATATCGGTCACCGCCATCCGGCAGCAGGGCGACAATTGTTTTCCCTTTGTTTTCCGGCAGGGAGGCCAGCTCCATTGCCGCATGAACAGCAGCTCCTGACGAAATGCCGATCAGAATGCCTTCGGCATGGGAAAAATCATGTGCACCGGCGATCGCCTGCTCGTCAGTGATGTCCATGACCTGGTCAAGCAGTTCCCGGTCGAGCAATGCAGGGATAAAATTCGCGCCGATGCCCTGGATGCCGTGAGAAGCTGCTGTGCCGCCTGTCAGCAGCGGGGAAGAGGCCGGTTCAACGCCAACCACCTGGATATCGGGATTTTGTTCTTTCAGAAAACGTCCAGTGCCTGTGATTGTACCGCCGGTACCGATTCCTGCGACAAAGATGTCGATTTTTCCTTCGGTGTCCCGCCACAGTTCAGGGCCGGTCGTCTCATAGTGTGCGCGGGCGTTGGCGGGATTTTCGAACTGGCCGGCGATAATGCTGCCGGGAATCTGGGCGTGCAACTGCTCTGCCTTTTTGATGGCACCCGCCATTCCTTCGCTCCCGGGGGTCAGCACCAGCTCTGCGCCATAGGCCGCCAGCATGGCCCGCCGTTCGGCACTCATCGAGTCGGGCATGGTCAGAATGGTTTTGTATCCGCGCATGGAGGCGATGCAGGCCAGCCCGATTCCGGTGTTGCCGGAAGTCGGTTCGATAATGGTGCTTCCTGGTTTCAGCAGTCCCCGTTGTTCAGCATCCTGAATCATATATAGTGCCGCGCGGTCCTTGACAGAACCTGCCGGATTGAAGCATTCCAGCTTGACAAGGACTTTTCCGTACAGCTTTTTCCCGGCGGTAAAGCGTTCGGGAGAAAGCAGCGGTGTATTGCCGATCAATTGACTTGCAGACTGATAAATCATATGGATACCCCTTTCACTAAAGGTTTTGGCTGTTCACTTATCGAATAGAAGTTTCGCTATTCTGGAAATTGTACAGACAATATGGTCCGTAAATGGTTACCTTTTGCCCGTCATCCAGAATGAATGAGTCGTCAAACAACCCGTAAATCGGTGCGTGGACAGAGGCTTCCAGAATATCATCCATGTGTTCCATATCGAGCGGGTTAAGATGCGGTTCGATGTTGATTTCGACCAGTCCAAGCCCCTGATAGATTTCCAGCTGGGGCGATCTGTCATAAATATTGCGGGCGAGGACAACCCGGTCGGCCATATTGATCGACCCGGCGCTCATTCCGATGACAATGCCGTCAAACCCCATCAGCTGTTCCCGCAGATGGTATTCTTTAAAGCTGGCGATCTGGCGCAGGGTGTCTCCGCCGCTGAGCCAGACGACCTGTGCTTCACGGATGTATTTTTCTGCCTGTATGGGAGAGACAGTGTGGTCCACAATCTGAAAACCGGAAAACAGGACGCCGATCTCTTCAAATTTTCCCCGGATTTCCTCTGCCCAGCGCAGGTTGCCATGTGGGTCATCAAAGTCCGACGCAATGAAGACAAGGTTTCCCGCATCTTGTTTCCAAGCGGGGAGGTAGCATTTGAACACCCGTTCAAATGCAGGGGTAAAGCCATTGTTGAATGCACTGGTCAGAAAACAGATTGCCATGCCAAAACGTCTCCTTTTCAAATGGGGAGACAGCCGGTATCGGCCATCTCCCCAAAATTGTTTGTTCTTCAGATTTTTCCGCCGGAGGCCAGCTCAAATCCTTCTTTGAGCTCTCCAATCAGCGAAAAACATTTTCCTGTGCCGATACCGACGCAGGAAATCGGATCGCGTGCTACCTGGGTATGGATACCGGTTACCTCTTCAATCAGCTGGTCCAGTCCCCGCAGCTGTGCGGTGCCGCCGGTCATCAGGATGCCCTCGGTCAACACGTCGCCTGAGAGTTCAGGCGGTGTCTTGGCCAGTACCTGCTTGACACCCAGTACCAGTTCATCGGCATGGGGACGCAGTACATCAGCCAGTTCGGTCTGGGTGACTGTAATTTCTTCAGGAATACCAGTGATCAGATTTCGTCCGCGGATGGTGGACCGGATGCCGGGTTCAGGTTGGAAGACACAGCCGATCTCCTTTTTCAGCTGTTCGCCGACAGTCGTTCCAATCGCCAGCTTGTAGGTGTTTTCAATATACCGGACGATTGCTTCATCAAAGGTATTGCCTGCAATTTTCAACGATGTAGAAACAATAATACCGCCCATCGAAATGACTGCGATATCGGTCGTTCCGCCTCCGAGATCGACCATCATCCGTCCGACCGGCCGGGTGACGTCGATGCCGGCACCGATGGCAGCTGCAATCGGTTCGTCAATCAGATAAACTTTCCTTGCACCGGCACTCAGGGCCGCTTCGACTACCGCTCTTGCTTCCACCCGGGTGATTGCGGAGGGAATACAGATGGCGACCCGCGGACGGGTTAAAAACCCACCTGCAACCTTGCGGACAAATTCCCGGATCAGAAATTCGGTGAATTCGTGGTTGGAGATGACCCCTTCCCGTACCGGGCATTCGATTTGAATATAGGCAGGTGCCCGCCCCATCATCCGCAGGGCTTCGTGGCCGACTGCGACCACTTCTCCTGTACGGGTATTGTATGCGACAACGCTCGGCTCTTCCAGCACAATGCCTTTGCCGGGGCGATAGATGATAATTTTTGTGGTACCGAGGTCTATGCCGAGATCGACAGACATGGCGGCACCTCCTTTTTGCTGAACTGGGCCTGATTTATACAAGCCGTGTATTGACATTATACTCCAAAATCCCGCCGGTTGCAACTCCAACCCTTTAATCAAAAAGATATCCGGGAAAAATATACAACAATTTTATAAATTGTGCCCTTTACTTTTTGCTCAATAGGTGCTAAAATTAGAGTGATAAATTGAAGGTATTCTGTTTCCTTCGATTTGGTTCTGGGGAAACCGGGAAGCCCCGCCTGACCGGTCTCCGTAGTATTTAGTATTATTAATCAAGGAGGATAAATCCAATGCCCAGAGCAAAACAGTCAATGGATGGCAACACCGCCGCTGCGCATGTAGCTTATGCGTTTACCGACGTTGCCGCCATCTATCCGATTACCCCTTCTTCTCCGATGGCTGACTCGGTGGACCAGTGGTCCGCAGCAGGCCAGAAGAACATTTTCGGCAACCAGGTCAAGGTTGTTGAGATGGAATCCGAGGCCGGCGCG
>DCTE01000091.1:0-1440 GCA_002329405.1 Ruminococcaceae bacterium UBA1448
TACCTCTCCCGCCAATGTCCAGACAACCGGCAATGCACCGTAACGGGCGACGATGTACCGCGCCAGATTCTTTTGCAGTTCTACCTTTCCCAGCACAGACCCTGACCAGGCCAGCCCCAGTGCGTTGACAAAACCAAGGTCAGCCAGATACTGCATCCGTGGGTCGACAACCTGCTGATAAAAGGCGACGTCAGGCAGCGTGCCTTCATGGCCTTCTTGCCAATAATGGACATTGCCAAAACGGGAATCACTGCGCAGGTTGGTTTGATAAACAGTAAAATGCTGTGCAGACCGCCGGTCGGCCATTCCTTTAAACATGCTGGTCATTCCCGGATGGTTGGATTTGTCCCAGTATTCCCCAGCGACAAAACCCCAGTGGGTGTCCCCCAGCCAGAAAAACGGCGTCCCATCGGCATGACAGAAGCTCCGGCCGTTATCCGCTACCCGCAAAAAGCCGTGCTGATAAATCGCCAGGTCACCGGTATATGGTTTGCACACAAGCTCTCCTGTCTTTCCGTCCAGCCCACTGTCCATTGGGGCCGACAACCGATAATTCCAAAGACCGGTTTCTGTCGGTGCAAAGGATACCCGATAGGTCCGGCCGCCATCCCAGTATGCTTCCCGGATGACCGTCTGTCCAGAGGGTCCAGTAAAACAAGCCTGTATCGACAGATCAAGAAACGGATTGTCATAGTCCCGGCTTGTCTCAAAGGTTAATATTCCTGCCCGCCAGCATGTAAAAATCTCCATTGCTGCCTTCCTTTCTGCGCATGATGTGTTACGGCTAAACTTATTTTCAGTATAACACAGCAGAAACAAAATGTAAATATTTATAAAAATGTTTTGATTATAATTTGTACAGCTTTTCATCAAACAAACTGGTTACGATGTGCTTTATTTACAGATGATATAAATATAATTGCTTTATTCCCTTTACTTTTGCTTATTTATATGTTATACTATATTTATAGGATATATGCAATTTACCTAAAAAATATAAAAATAATGGGGGGGTAGTTGGATAAAGTATTTTTTACTCCTGCATTTGATTTGGACGGTAATTGTAAATGTGGAACTGCTATTTTCCAGTGGAAATGATATAATATGCAATACCGACCATATCAAATTGATTTTTTAAGGTGGTGACTATTCGATGAAAAAAAGCATCCTTTTTCTGGTACCAATTCTTTTGCTGGCCTCCTGCCAGGCCGCAGACACGGTCGATTCGTCTGCTGACCCACTCGCTTCTCTCTGCGGGCTGTCATTTGATCAGGCCGTAGAGCATCTCGACTGCGGGGACACACTCACAAAAAGCAGTGAAGAGGACGGTCTGACTGAATACAAACTTCCCGATCCTTCTCCCCCATGGGACGTCGGAGAGGAAGGAACAGCCGAAATATCATTTGCGGTCGATTCAGAAGAGGACCGTGTCATCGCCGT
>DCTE01000091.1:1476-1672 GCA_002329405.1 Ruminococcaceae bacterium UBA1448
TATGAGCTGGTAAAAACAGAAGATGGACGATTGACCGAATATTTTGGGCCGACCGGATTTATGGCGTTTACCAACGGCTCTTTTGAACGGCTGGATGATCAGGAGTCCTACTTTGAGATTTATCCCGACGCGGATACTTTCATCAGCAAATGGAATGAACTGGACGAAGGGAATCTCTATATGCAGGGCAGTGAAG
>DCTE01000091.1:1688-6924 GCA_002329405.1 Ruminococcaceae bacterium UBA1448
AATGGCTATCGGAAGGCGAAGACCCTGTCTGGCTCCAGTTTTACTGGAATTCAGGAGCAAATGGCACTGCTTTTTCCTGGAACTATCTGACAGAACAGTTTGTAGCAAAGCAGATGGGCTGGGAAGATCTGGACTTTCCTGAGGACTAAAAAGCATAATTGAACATGAAAGATCGCTCCCTTTTCAGGATTCTGAAGAAGGAGAGATCTTTTTCTATTTATTTGCAGCAGCTGTCTGAAAATTGTCTCCGACGCCTGAAATAAACCACAAAAAATGCAATACCCAAATACAGCATCGCAACAGGCCAGGAACTGACCTCAATCAGATAAATTCCCCAACGGCCAATCAGCGACGGCATCGTGAATATCACCAACAGCCGCGTTACCAATTCGATCAGACCAGATACCATCGTCAGCGTAACGCTTCCCATCCCCTGCAATGCTGCACGGAACAGATACAGCAGATAGAGCGACGGCAAAAAGGCAAGCATCAGATTGAGCTGTTCACAGGCATAAAACAGCACCTGGTCCACCTCACCTGCATCTCCCGACATCATCAGCCCCATCAGGCTCCGTCCGCACAGCAGCATTCCGGCCATAATGACACCTGCCCTNNAGCATGACTACCGCTGACTGACGCAGACCAATGCGGATACGGTCCATCCTGCGTGCGCCATAATTCTGGGCGACATAGGTCGCAACTGCGCCTTCCATTCCACTGCTGACCAGTTCGAGCAGCCCATACATTTTTTTACTTGCTGCGATCGCAGCGATAAAATCGACACCATACCCATTGATATAATATTGAGTGATGATGCCGACTACATCGGTTACCAGATTACGGAATCCCATTGTACCGCCTACCCGGATATGGGAAAGCAGCATCTTCCGGTCGGGGAGCAGCTTTCCCTGGATCAGACGGAAGTCGTCAATCTTCTGCGCGACCACAAAACAGCAAAAACAGGCAACGCCCTGTGCAATTACCGTCGCCAGCGCAGCCGCTGCAACTCCCCACGGCGTCAGGCTGACCAGCAGAATATCCAGCAGGATGTTCAGAATGGAAGAAAAGACCAGTGCGTAAAAAGGCGTCCGGCTGTTGCCGACTGCCCGCAGCGACGCACCAAGATTGTTGTACAAAAAGGTTACAACCAGCCCGCCGAGCATCACCCGCAGATAGCTGGACGCATCAGCAAATATCGTTTCCGGTGTTTGCAGCATCCGCAGTACAGGTTCCACTGCAACGACCGCTGCCACTGACAGCACCGTTCCTATGCACAGGCTGAGCAACAGGGATGCTGAAAAACTCTTTCGGACTTTTTCACCGTCTCCCGAACCAAAATGCTGAGCAGTCACTGTACCGAACCCCTGGGTAATGCCCAAAATCACGCTGACAAACATCCAGTTCATATTGCCAGCGGCTCCAACCGCTGCAAACGCCTGTACGCCGATCAGACGGCCAACGACCGCACTGTCNNAACGATTGAATAGATCAGCTGAAACAGACTGCCAAGGGCAATCGGCACGGCAAAACCAACGATCTGACCAAGTGGGGCACCGCTGGTCATGGATTTAGACAATTTCATATGGATAAAGCCTTCTTTCATCTTCAGGGCATATCCCTTTGGCGGCGATTATCCTGCAATAACCGTCAAAGGGCAGAAGGCCATACCCGCAACATCAGTCAGACTGTATACAGCAACAAACTTAAATATACAGTTCCGACCGGCAAGATGTCCGCAGTGCGGGGCCTTCTGTTTGTTTCTTTACATCTACCACCTGTACCGGGTACATACCCCGGTTCTACCGGGGATGTGTGACCGGCCAGCAAAAATCTGGACGATAACTGCGTACTGCTGCTGAAGACACCTGACTGTTCCATCAGATACATATACTGCACATTCCTTTCCAAATGGAATACTTACCTAAAAAAAGTATAAACGCAAATTCCTTATTTGACAAGTCTTTTGTTTACTTTTTCAATTTTGACAACAAAAAGCAGCCGCCCGTCAGCAGCTGCCCTTTATCCTTATACTTTATCTGATAAAACTCCTTCGCCGCCCGCAAACTCCTTGCAGCGCTTCCGGTAAACGATCGCAAAGGTGATGCTCAAAAAGATCATCGCTGTCAGCCACGGCACCGCTTCACATAGATAAATGCCCCACCGGCCAATCACACCGGTCATGGTAAAAACAATCGCCAAGCGGGTTCCCAATTCGATAAACCCGGACAGCATCGGAAACAGCGCATTGTCCATACCTTGAAGCGACGACCGGAACAGATACAGCAGATACAGAAACGGCAAAAATGCCAGCATTAAGTTCAGCTGTTCACATGCGATTGTAAGGACACGGTCCAACTGTGCCGCGTCGCCCGAAATCAGCAGCCCCATTATGTTGCGGCCAAACGGAAACATCACAGCCATGATCCNNCCCAGCAGCAGAACGACTGCCGACTTACGCAGTCCACTGCGGATACGGTCCATATTTCGTGCACCATAGTTTTGAGCAACGTAGGTCGCGATTGCACCATCCATGCCGGTGCTGACCAGTTCCAATACACTGTACATCCGTTTTGTAGCAGCGATCGCGGCGATAAATTCGGTTCCGTAGCCATTGACATAAAACTGTGTGATTGTTCCGCCGCATGCCGTTACAAAGTTTCTGAATCCCATCGGCCCACCCATTCGAATATGTGCCAGAATCATCTTCCGATCAGGCACAAAGTCCTCTTTTTTTATCCGCAAAACTTCGATTCTGCCGACAAAATACAGGCAATATACACAGGATACCGCTTGAGAAAACACTGTCGCAATCGCAGCAGCCGCAACACCCCATGGAGTCACGCTGACCAGTAAGATATCCAGCACAACATTTAAAATCGACGAAAGCACCAACGCATAAAACGGTGTCCGGCTGTTGCCAACTGCCCGCAGTGACGCACCAAGGTTGTTGTATAAAAATGTAATAAACAACCCGCCAAAAATCACCCTGATATAGGCGGACGCATCTGCAAAAATTTCATCCGGCGTTTGCAGAAGCCGCAGCACCGGGTCGGACAACCATACTGTCACCACCGACAGAATCAGTCCAAGCACCAGACTCAGCAGCAGCGACATCGCAAAACTCCGGCGTACCGTCTGATGCTGACCGGCACCAAAATGCTGAGCGATCACCGTTCCAAATCCCTGTGTCANNGATACTGAACACCATCCAGTTCAGGTTGCCGGCCGCGCCTACCGCTGCAAACGCTTCTACACCGATCAATCGCCCAACAACCGCACTGTCTACAATTGAATAAATCAGCTGAAATAATCCGCCCAACATAATTGGAATTGCAAATCCGACAATCTGTCGGAGTGCAGGTCCGCTGGTCATGGATTTAGACAAGCTCATACCAGATTCTCCCCTTTTCCCCATTTTTTGTCATATCATCAAAGATTACAACAGTATAGCACAGTAAAAAGAAGATTGCAACCTGGCAGCAGGCCTTTTACAAAAGATGTCGATTTTCTTCGAGGGTTGGCTGGTCCAGCTGCTTACTCATCCACAATACCAGATCATCGTCCAGATTGTATGGCTGATAAGGAGTGCAGGGATGTCCGCCATACCAAGCACCTGTCCCATCTGGGAGATAACCCCGCTTGACGTATATCCGCTGGGCACTGCCATAGCCGCTGTGCAGACCAACCGCCAGCCAGACCGTTGACGTATACCGGGCAGCAATCCGTTCAGCTGCATCCATCAGCCGGCTGCCGATACCACGGCAGCGGTACCTTTCCAGTACGCCGAAGTCAACCAGTTCACAGCGATGCTCCCCTTCCCGTATTTCAGCCATCGGATAAACACTGAGATACCCGACAGGCTGACGCTCCATTTCAGCTACCAGTACAATTGCCCGTCCAGCCTGCTGATCTGACAGGCGTAGAAGATGCTTTTGCAATGTCGGCTGCCAGCCCTGCGCCCGTTCTTCCGCATCGAAAATCGCCGGGTCAGCAGCGGTCATATCCCGAATCAACAACTGACCGTCCTGTTCATATACCATTTTGATACCTCCTGCCTGTATCCAGCTTGTCCAGCAGAGCGGCTACCCGCTCTGTACAATCAGCTTTTCGCCGGGATACCGTTCTCCAATCATCTGATAATGGGAAACAAACCCCATCTTTTGCCTGCTGCCCCAGATCCCAGCTTCCGTCCGCCCCGCGATTCTTCCAAATCCAGTCCGCTGCAAATTGCAGCTTCTGCCCGGCTGACGGATAATCCGCCAACAATTCCAGCGCTGTCAGATACCGGCTGGCTGACCTGCCCGCAAACCCCGCTGGCAGCATCTCCAGACACTTTCCATATATATAGTAGATACCGCTTTCATGGTGTAAAACGTAATCCAGCATCCGGCTTTCTGTTTGGATGTCCAGCATCCCTCTGAGCAGCGACAGTTGGTAGTAACTGACAAAATCAGCCAGCCTGTCCCCCCAGGGTGCACGTCCGAACTGCTGTTGATAGCAATTCCTGTATCTCGCATCATCATATCCATCTCCTGCAAAAGCAGCTGTCACCACCGCCGCCCATCGCTCAGCAATCTGATTGGCAGGCAGACAGTCACCGGTAAAACGCCGTATACGCGCCGAAAGAATCAGATCAACAAAGGTCGCAAAATCGCTCGACTTTTCCATTCCCTCCGGTAAAACCCGCTTTTCCAGCAGTATTTTCATATATCCAACCGTTCGCTGGATACAGCTGTCATTTATGGTAAATCCCAGTCGTTCCAGCCGGGTCAGGGCCTGTTCCGTTGTCATTGGAATCGCACTGCCTGTCCGCAGGGTATGAAAGCAGCCCCAGCTCCCGTCCGGCATCTGTCGGGACAGTATGGCGTCGGCCCATTTTCCGCTTCTATAATCCATGGTCAACTCCTGTACGACTGCGCAGCAATCGGCAGCCGATTGTTTCAGATACATTATACCATCAGCTGACACAAAAGACAACCAATCACAATTGTTGGTGCTATCTGCAACAATTGGTTATTATACATAACAAAAGTGGTACCACGTCAAAACGCAATACCACTTCTTTGGCGGAGAAGGAGGGATTCGACCTGCCTGCGGGCAGGCCAGGTCGCGGCTCTGACAGCCCACCGGGCTGTCATTCACTACCGCTCCCGTTCGAATCCCTTTTTAAAAGAACAAAATCAACAAGAAGTGGTACCACGTCAAAACGCAGTACCACTTCTTTGGCGGAGAAGGA
>DCTE01000069.1:0-11835 GCA_002329405.1 Ruminococcaceae bacterium UBA1448
GCCGCAGTAGGCGTCGCCGCGGCCATTGATCAGGTCGTTGCCGGTTTCCTCAGCCGCTGCCGCATACATGACAGGGCCGTCAAACCGCTGTGCAATCAGCGTTTCAGGAGTCTCCGGGCCGAAGTTGCCCAGGAAGACGCACAGTGCGTTACATCCCGCTGCTTTTACCTCATCGACTGCCTTGAGCATATCGGTTTCATTCTCGACCGTGGTCTTTGCCTCATAAACGTCGAGTCCTTTAGCTGCGCATGCAGCAGCGATTGCTGCGCGGCGGCGTTCGGAAAGAGAGATGATAAAGCAGTCACGGCTGACTGCGATCAGGCCGAGTTTGACGACAGGAATATTCTGCATAATTGATCGTCCTTTCTGTAATAACAGGCGCTTTTCCAAAAGCGGCCTACTGATGTTATCTTAATGATACCATGGCCAGCAAAAAAAATCCAGTCTCATTCTATTTAAAGAATATAGAATATTGAAGGGTGTGTTCGTGCACAATAACCAAACTGACAAAAACAAAGCAGCCAAACGGCTGCTACCACTGTATCTCTTCCAATTTATCCGCAAACATCAAATGACTCCTCGAACGTGCATCCAGCGCACTTTATGTCCGAGGAGTCATTTCTGCTCTTCAATATTCAATGGTCTTTTCCTTTCTTTCCAGCATTCTGGAATCAACATTTTTTCTGCTTTTTCTTGAATAAATCTTGGAGGATCTTTCGAAATTCAGCAGTTGAGAATTGAAGCTGCAATTTATGAAATTGCTTGCTTTTATTCTGATCTTCTGTCACGCGGGATATTTTTGTTTTGATCTGTCTGATTCTTTATTCAATGGCGTATGCAAAAACCTGTACAACTTTTGTCATATAGATTTCATTGATGGCATCAGGCGGATTTTTTCATGTTCACATTTTCATTTTCAGAAATTTTTGTATACCCAGAATATATTTTTCAAACTTTTTCAGTTTTTGAATTTCGATCTGTATTTATTCTGATTATTTTTCTTTATCTGTTTTATCTGAAATCCCACCGCAATTTCAAATTTAACTTTTAAAGAATTTTTTCAGCTTATTTACAGATTTTATTTCATCAACTTATTCTTGCTGAAATTTATTTCTGTTTTTTCTTTTTTGCCTTATCTTTGATTATTCATCAAAGATAAATCATTTTAGAAAGTATACTTTTATTTCTTTTTTTATTATTGTGTCCATGAATGAACTATTTTTGTTTTCTCATTCTTTTTCTATACTTATTTTCAATCTTTTTATTTTCAAATTGATATCTTTTTATTGTATCAACTCTTATTTAAATCCCACCGCAATTTAAATCTTTGTAGATTTTTTAAAGATATTTTTTTGAAAAATATCAGATTTGAAATTTGTATTGATTTAGATTTTGAAAACAAAGAATTGCTTTTGATTTGGCTTATCCATTCTGGTATTTTCTGCTCAGCCGGTTTCCTTTATGCTGCATATGCCCGGTTTTTTGACCGTCAATATGGGCGGTAAATAAACTTGAGCGAACAGCTTTTCGAGAAAGAATAGCCATTTCATACCTGGAATTTTTTATAATCTCCATTCTTTAGGAGATTATATCAATTTTACAAGTACATTGGTTTTTATCCTCATGGAAAACTGTGGTTGGGCAATTGATCTGGCTAGTACATTGGAGTATCCCTTTCGAGCTTACAGATTTTCTTTTCAGATCATCTGTTTTTTTGGATATCTGTTGTGCCCTTTGTTTCTTTTATCCATTTTATAATTTTTTCTGTCAAAACAGATTTTCATTATATTTTGGATAAATGATTTTTACGTGTACATTGGATTATCCCTTTACTCTTTAGGTGGAACTTTTTTCTGTACAAAACCGAAGCAGAAATCTTACACCGAAATCCATTTGGTTTTGCTGTTTGCTTTCCTTTTTTATAAATTGTTTTCAAATATCCTTACTTCGGATTTCTGATCCCATTTTATATTTTCGGAAAGACTTTTTTTATCCCTGCGTTTCTCAGATCAAAATATCTGCGAAACAATTTTCATCTGTACATTGGATTGTCCCTTTCATTCGGAATTCTATATGCCTTTTGTTTCTGGAAGTCAGATTTGTTTCGTCCTTACCATCTATGAAAAGGTTTTTAAGAATATATCTATAAGGAACTTCCTTTGATTTGGAAATATTCAATTGTCATACAAAGAATTGATAATTTTTCTGAATCTGAATCTGTATAACAGCTTTCAGATTTTTTGAACAAAATCATTGATTCTTTGTTTCTGATGAACTCGCCTTTGAATTCATATTGTTGTTTTTGTATTCCAACCTGTTTGAATACAAATACCGGTTCTTTTTATTTCATAAATCAAACGGATGGAACGCATCCTGAAAATCCGCTTCTGTTAAAACCGGGAGATGTTTCCAACAACAGTGTTGGAAGAAAAGCTGTTCGGTTCATCTGCCATTGGAATCATTCCTTTCTCTTTTGGATTGGTACGCTTGTCGTACCTGACATGATGTTCTTTTCCCTCAGCTAAACTCATCGAGGAGGAGGTCTTTTTTTAGAATCCATCATGTGATCCTCTTTTTTTAATCAGAGGGTATTGAAACACTTCTTTGTGTTTTTCTATTTTATCCCTTCCTGATTGCATCTTTAGTATAACACCGGGTTTTTGATTTGTCAATACTTTTTTTCAAGATTTTTTTATTTTTTTGTATTTTTTATCCAGAGGTTATCCACAAGTAGTCAAATTGACACTTTTTTGTACTGTGGACGGGCACAATCCGGGATTTTGGAACTGCCTCCGGTGGACACACTACCTTCACCAAAAATCTGTTTTTGCCCCGGAGAGATTTTACAAAAACGTATTGACTTTACCACGTCAATCGCATACAATAAAAACGTACAATTTGCTTCACAGGTCTAAAGCCCTCCGGCGGCTTTCATGTGTGCAAGGGAAAGGAATGGTTATGAAGATGATCGAATACTACCACGAACTGGAAGAACCCGAGCTGCTTACCCTGCAGGATGAAGAAGGGGTGGAAAATGTCGTCGAGCTGCTGGCACAGATGGATGTTGACGGAAAGTCCTATGTCGCCGCTACCCCTCATCTGGATGATCCCACCCAGGCGCTGGGAGAGGATGCGGAGCTGATTGTCCTGGTCAGCGAAGAAGAAGACGGCGAAGAATTCCTCGCGT
Organism: Ruminococcaceae bacterium UBA1448; assembly: GCA_002329405.1. Lineage (GTDB taxonomy): Bacteria > Bacillota > Clostridia > Oscillospirales > Ruminococcaceae > Faecivivens. The sequence continues at coordinate 3,188 of DCTE01000069.1, forward strand.
CGATCGACGACGATGACGAATACGAAAAGATCGGCAACCTGTTTCTGGAAAAGCTGATGGGATACTACGAAGGCGAAGACGAAGCAGAAGAAGAATGATGATCGACCGGCAGCAGCGTCAAAGCAGTGATTTTGGCCTCCTGCCGGTTATTTTCTGCACAAATGAGGGACAGCAAATGAATCTGCTGAAGTTTAAAAGGCCGGACGAAAATACCTTCGCCGGCCAGATCACCAAACTGGTCGTTCCGATCGTGCTGCAAAACCTGCTCAGCGCATCGGTCAACTCGGCCGACGTTGTCATGCTCAATTTTGTCGGCCAATCCTCCATCTCCGCAGTCTCGCTGGCCGCGCAGTACACCAGCGTCCTGTTCATGGTATTTTTCGGGCTGGGAACCGGTGCGAGCATGCTCTGTGCACAGTATTACGGCAAGGGGGATTTCCGGGCGATCGCTGCGGTCCAAGGCATTGCCATGCGGTTTTCGATGGCGATTTCCACGCTGTTTGCAGCAGCGGCGCTGACGGTTCCGGAACTGATGATGACGCTTTTCACCAAAGACCCTGAGCTGATCCGGCTGGGGGCAGGCTATCTGCGGTTTTTAAGCGTATCGTTTTTCTGCTGCGGGATCATCGAAGTGTACTTATCGGTGCTGCGCAGTGTCAGCCGGGTTGTCATCAGCACCGCGCTCAATACCTTTACCTTCTGCACCAACATCCTGCTCAACGCAGTCTTTATCTTCGGGCTGTTTGGGGCACCCAAACTGGGCGCGGCAGGGGTCGCGATTGCGACTTCCCTCTCAAGGCTGCTGGAGCTGGGGCTGTGCATGATCGTATCGGCAAAGAGCGAACATGTCAAGCTCAGTCTCAGAGGAATGCTGACCCGCAACCGGCTGCTGTTCCAGGACTTTGTCCGGCTGTCGCTGCCGGCACTGGGGAACGACGTCATTTGGGGCATCGGCTTTTCGATGTATTCGGTCATCATCGGACATATGAGCTCGGATGCGGTCGCGGCCAACTCCTTTGTCGTGGTTGTCCGCAACTTCGGGACAATCCTCTGCTTTGGGCTTGGGAATGCCGGCGGTATCCTGCTGGGACAGAAGATCGGTGAGAACCAGCTGGAAGAGGCCGCGCTGTATGCTAAAAAGTTAATGAAACTGACCGTCATTACCGGTGCGATCGGCGGGCTGATTGTACTGGCTGCCATCCCGGTTGTGATGAACTTTGCGGCACTGACCGAAACGGGCATGCACTATCTCAAATACATGCTGCTGATCAACACCTATTATGTGATGGGGGCTGCGGTCAACACAACGCTGATTGCAGGCGCATTCCGGGCAGGCGGAGACAGCCGGTTCGGGTTTGTCTGCGACCTGATCGACATGTGGGGATATGCGGTGCCGCTGGGCTTTTTTGCGGCGTTTGTCCTCAAGCTGCCGGTGCTGTGGGTGTATTTTCTGCTGTGTACCGATGAGTTTGTCAAATGGCCGTGGGTCATCCGCCACTACCGGAGCGGAAAATGGCTGAAAAACATCACCCGTGACAACCTGTTTGCTGGACAGGTGATGGAAAACAGCTGACCGAAAGATTGGATATGCCGTCAGAGTGGCTGTATTTTTGTTTATAATTTGTTGTCTTTTGGCAAACTTTTTATAAAAGTAAATCTTTCCTCTTGATTTTCATGTCAGGATTTGTTATACTATTCTCACAGAAAGAAAAGAGTAGACATTCTGCCTTGTGCGAGTAAGTGTGGTGTTTTAAATCCGAACACATTTAAAACGGGAACCAGTCGCTGTAACAGGATTGCAGACCTCCCGGCTTTGCCGGAAGAAGGGAGCGTGAGCGTTGCGGGATGGTACCCACCTGCTGAGAAGCGGGTTTATATTCCATGCGACGGCAAGGCGGGTCACTTTAAAAGCTAAGGCTTCTGCGAAAGCGGAAGCCTTTTTCATATGCTGAAAGGATGGATTTGAATATGTCGGAAAAGTGGCAGGCACGCCAGACACTGCTGCTGGGGGAAGAGAAAATGGCTGCGCTCGCGCAGAAATGCGTCGCAGTCATCGGGCTGGGCGGCGTCGGCGGCGCCTGTGCCGAGGGGCTCTGCCGGGCAGGGATTGGCAAACTGATTCTGATGGACCACGATGAGGTGGACGAAACCAACATCAACCGCCAGATGATCGCGACCTGTGAGACAATCGGCATGCCAAAAACCGAAGCCTGTGCAAAGCGGCTGCTCTCCATTAACCCGCGTTTGGAAGTTGTGAAACTCCAGATGTTTTATGGAGCGGATACTGCGGATGCACTGTTTGCACAGCAGCCGGACTATATCGTTGACTGCATCGACACCGTCACCGCCAAACTCGACCTTGCCGCCCGCTGCCAGCAGGCCGGCATCCCGCTGCTGATGAGCCTCGGAACTGGCAACCGTCTGGACCCGACCGCCTTCCGGATCGGGAAAATCGAAGAAACAGCCAGCTGCGGTGCCGGGGACGGGCTGGCGCGGGTGATGCGCCGGGAAACACGCAAACGGGGGCTGACAGCGTTTGACGTCCTCTATTCAACCGAACCGCCGGTCAAGGCTGTTGTTGCCGGAAACGGACGGTATGCGCCCGGCTCAATTGCCTTCTGTCCGCCTGTCGCAGGGCTGATTGAAGCGGGGTTCGTCATCCGGCGGCTGGCCGGGATGGACAACTAACCGTCGCTGATCTGATCAGAAGAGCAGAAATGGAAAGCCTGGTTGCGGGAATGGAAAGCCGAGCTGATAGACATTCTGCGGGACAGATGTTATCCTGAAAACAGCAAAGGAGGTCCCCGACTATGACATTCGGTGAAAAATTGCAGCTGCTCCGAAAATCCAGCGGCCTTTCACAGGAACAGCTCGCCGCACAGATCAACATTTCCCGTCAGGCAATCTCCAAATGGGAATCCGATACAGCCATGCCAGACACGGAAAATGTCATCCGCCTGAGCAAACTGTTTCAGGTCTCGACAGATTACCTGCTGCTGGAAGAATGTGACTGCATGACCCATCACGGCGGACAACCCGCCCCCACTGCCAGTATCAAAAAAGCAAACCCGCGTCTTGTGCGGCTGATCGCCGGAGGTGCCGCCAGCGGCCTTTCCCTGGTCATCTTGCTGGTTCTGGGCGTGCTCAGCTCGGTCTATCCATGCGTTTATTCGGTTTCACCGGCCGGAGTAGAATGGACAAGGGTCTATACCGGCCTGTCGGGATTTCTGAAAACGCACCACCTGGAATGGTTTTTCTGGCTGTGGTGTGCGGTCCTGGCAGCAGGCGTGATACTGATGGCATACGACAGGCTGCGGCCCGGAATCGAAAAGCTCAAACAGCTCATCAGGCAGTGCCGCAAGCTATAGGTATACAAAAACGGCCAGGCTTTAACACCTGACCGTTTTTCTTATTTTGTCACATGCAGCCATGCGCGGCAGTCTGCCGCCAGATAAAGCGACCCGCAGATGACCAGTGCCCGCTCTTCATTCTGTGCAAGTTCCAGTGCCTGTGTCAGCCCTTCTCGCCAATCGTCGACGGCCCGGACATCTTCACAGCCCGTCCGGGCAGCAGCTGCTGTCTCCCCAGCAGACGCGGTGCGGGGATTATCAACCGTGACGGTGATGATCTTTTCGGCGAGCGGCGCGACTGCTGAAAGTGCATCGGAAAAATCCTTATCCCGCAGCATCCCCACCAACAGAACCGGACGCCTGTCCCCCAGCAGGGGCGGCAGACTCTCTTTCAGCGCGTTCATCCCATGCAGGTTATGCGCACCGTCGATAATGACCGGCGGCGCAGTGCATACAAGCTCCAGACGGCAGGGAAAGGAAACCTGTGCAATCCCCTTTTGGATAGTCTGCTCATCCAGTCCCAGCATCTTTCCGCCGGTGATGGCCGTCACCGCGTTTTTGACCTGATAGCGGCCAAGCAGCGGCAGTGCATAATCCTGACCGCCATACCGGAATACCGTCCCGCTCAGGCTTTCCGACTGGATTTCCGCCTCACGCAGGCTGGGGATGACCAGTTCTGAACCGGTCTCGGCGCATCGCTCCATCACAACCGCCATCGCTTCGGGCGGCTGCTCAGGATAGAGCAGCGTGGGATTCCCCTTGATGATTGCGGATTTGTCTTTTGCGATTTCTGCCGGCGTATCGCCGAGGACGGCGGTATGGTCCAGCCCGATTCCCATGATCACCGACAGTGCCGGCGGCGGCAGGCAGCAGGTCGCGTCATGCCGCCCGCCAATTCCTGCCTCAATAACAGCGGCGGAACATCCCTGCTGCTCAAACCACAGCATCGCAAGCCCGAAATCCAGGATAAACTCGTTGACCGGTGTCCCTTCCCTGTCCATCTCTTCAACCACCCCGGCCGCCTGTTCGACCAGCCGGACAAGTGCTTCTTGGGGAATCATCTCATGATCAATCTGTATCCGCTCCCGGAATTCCAGCACGTACGGCGAGATGAACAGCCCCGTCCTGCCCCCGGATGCAGTCAGCATCGAGGAAAGCATCGCGGCGGCAGAGCCTTTACCGTTGGTCCCGGTGATATGGACCAGCCGCAGGCCGCGGCCGGGGTTTCCCAACCGGTGCAGAAAAGCTGCCGCCCGGCTGGACGCCTCATCCCCTTCCAGCCGCAGACGGGGCCGGGCGTGAATATAATCTATTGCCTGCTGAAACGTCTGTATCCTGTTCATGTCAACCGTCCTTTATCTCAAAATCTTCTGCTTATTTTTATCAGTATAGCATATTTTTTGCCGGATTGCATTATTCTGCCAAAAGCAGGGCATATTCTTTGTGTAAAAATATCTCTTTACAAGCCAGGGGGAATATGGTATAATTTTTTCGATGATTTAGAATTATTCTAAATTTATTGGCAGCCACCATACCGGTTGTCTTTTTTGTGGAAAAATGACCAGCATAATTCAGGAGGCGGAACAGATGGATGCAACAGTACTTTATGACCTCTCTTACGGGGTATACGCGATCACAACCTGGGATGAAGGACGGGCTGTCGGCTGTATCGCCAACAGCGTGATGCAGATTACCGCCTCGCCGATGACCATTGCCGTCAGCGTCAACAAGGATAATTATACCAACGGATGTATCCTGCGGTCAGAGAAATTTGCCGTTTCCATTCTGACTGAGCAGAGCAATCCCCGGATTATTGGCGCATTCGGATTCCAGTCGGCGGCTGACCCTGCGGTCGAAAAATTTGCCGAGGTTGGCCAGAAGCTGGTTAATTTCCTGCCGGCAGTCGCGGACAGCTGCGGTGTCATCACCTGCAAGCTGATCGACTCGCACGACTGCGGCACCCACACTATTTTTATCGGTGAGGTAACCGGAGCGGAACGGTTTTCGACCGCAGCCCCGATGACCTACTCATATTATCACCGGGTAATCAAGGGCAAGAGCCCCAAAAACGCTCCGACCTATCAGCCCGAAGACTAACAGGAGGAAAATGAACATGGAAGCAAAATATGTATGCACCGTATGTGGTTATGTTTACGACGGCGACGTTCCCTTTGAGGAACTGGGCGACGATTATGTCTGCCCGCTGTGCGGCGTCGGCAAAGACATGTTCGAAAAACAGGATTGATTTTTCGTAAGGCGCAAAAGACACGCTGGAAGGACGACTTCCGGCGTGTTTTTCTTTTACCGTCTGATCTGCCGGCGAAGTTCACCCGGTGCCGCTCCGTACCGCTGACGGAACAGCCGGACAGCCAGTTTACGGTTTAAGCACCCGTGCTGCTCAAAAATCTCCCCGACTGGCCGGTCGCTGGTCAGCAGGTCGTTGTAGACATGCCCCAGCCGGATCTCGTACAGATAATCGACAATGCCAATCCCCATCTGCTTGCGAAAGATTCTGGACAGATAATCTTCACTGTATCCCAGCATTTCGGCGATGTCCCGTACCCGTATCCGCCGGTTATAATTTGCTTCGATACAGCCGATGATCTTCTGGAGCCGGTCCAGGTACCGCAGGGAATGTTCATACTCCCCCCGCACCTTCCGAACCGAAAAGTCACGGACCAGCAGATACAAAAGCCGGTACAGCAGGCTTTTAAATGCAAGCAGATACCCTTCCGGCTGCTCATCACATAAATCCAGCATCTGGTCAAGAAGCTGCCGGATGACCTCCCGCTTGCCGTCATGCTCCTCATTACCACCGGGCGGCGGAAGGGTAAACATCAGCAGCTCATAATTTTCGACCTGCCCCTCAAACAGCTCAATCGGAATTTGCAGGACCAGCGCGTCATTTGGCCGGCTGACCACCGCGTGGACGGTACAGGAGTTGATCAGCGCAAATTCCCCCGCCTCCACCGTCTCGCAATGGTCGGGATACTCCACCCGCAGGCTGCCGGCGCGAAGATAGAGGATCTCCAGACTGTGATGCCAGTGAGGGGTTACGCTGTTTCCGCCGCTGCGGGAATGGAAGAAATGCGCACCTGCCGCCGGGTCCTGCAAAATAATCTCATGCCGCACGCCGACACCTCCTTTTTCCCATTATACCAGACCGCGATATGGTTGAAAAGGCCGAAATGCCCAAAACTTCAGGTTTTGACATCTTCAGGTGAAAGATGTTTAAAATTCTTTCACCACTCCCCGGCTGCCATTATGCTATAATCAGGGCAAACAGACAACATCCTGCCAGACGAGGTGAAAATGATGGAGAAAAATTTCCTGTTCAACATGACGCCGGTCCAGACAGCTGACGCCCGTCAGCAGCTGGGGATAGCACTTGAAAAACTGACCGAAATCTGCTCCCGCACCCAGTATCCGAGGCTTTGGAAACTGACCGACAAACTGAACAGCCTGCCAAAACTTCCCAGCGAAAAACTCCGTTTCCGCCAGATATACCGGTCGGCCCTCGGGGTCATCGACTGGATGCTGGGCGTATTGCTGCTGATGACCGGGCTGATGGAACCGGAAATGGTCGTCCTGCTTGCGGCAGGCGCGGCAGGATATGGGACCGGAACGGCCATCCTCTGGCGCAGGCTGCATAAAACCGGCGGGATTCTCAACCTGCTGCTGGGGCTGCTGCTCTGTTTCGGGGCACTCGGCAACCCGGCAGAGCTTGGAAGGATGTTGTATCTCGGCATTCCGGCGCTGGTGCTTGGCATTGCAGCTCTGATCCCATGGAAGCGGAAAAAGAAAAACCCCTACNNGCAGCCGGTACGCTGCTCAGCCAGCGGCAGCAAACGGCTGTCACCCATCTTCTTTTCTCAGAAAACGGTGCTGAGTTCGACACTTCCGGGCAGAAACAGCCTGTCGGATATGATGAAATCGTCTGCATCCTTGCATCCAAAGACCTTTATCTGCTTGGATGGAAAGAAGGGCTGACGGTCCTGCAAAAAAATGATTTGCAGGACTGGGCACCCGAACAGTTTGACGGGTTTATCCGACAGAAAATTGCCTTTATTGAAGTCTGAAATCCTTACATCAAGTGCAGCAGCCCTACAGCTGGCCGAAGCCAGCCGCAGGGCTGCTGTTGTTTGTATCATGATCTGAGCGTCACTGTACGAACGTCCATACTGCCCGTTCCGGCAAAATGCAGATAAAGCGCATGATCACCAGTCAAAACCGGTGCATCCAGTTCTGCTGCTGTCCAGTCACTGCTGTTGACCGAAACTGCGGTCGCAACAGCGTTTTCGCTGCCTTCACTGTCGGCCGAAAGGGTGACGGTGCCGTCAAAGCTGCCCCGCACCGTCAGGGTTACGCCGCCCAGCTGGTCAAAACGGAAATACTTGTATCCAAGTACCGTCCCATCCCCGACAGCGGTGACAAACGGGATATGTTCATCGTTTACCGTTTCCTCAGTGATGCGGGTCTGGGTCTTCATGACCGGGTTGTTGTAGTTGATCGAAGCGGTCGTGGTGGGGCTGGTCAGGTGGCAGGCAATCGCGGCCGGGTAGTCGCCTTTTCCGCAGAGAGGGCCGCCATTCAGGCCGCAGGAGGTGATCTCAACCTGCGGGATGCTGCCGTCGGGGAGAATCCCGATCTTTTCGGCACAGCCCTGACGGGAAAATTCAGTGCCGTTGGTCTGGCGGTGATAGAAGATGTACCATTCCCCGTTTGCCTTGACCATACCGCCGTGGTTGTTGCCAAGGGTGTTGACCGGTACGGTGCGTCCATCAAGACCGATATCGCCGTTGGAAACGATTGTGCCGCCGTAGACAAAGCCGCTGTCCGGGCGGTCGCTGGTCGCGTAGCAAAGCTCATGGCTCTTATGAGAAGAGTAGACAAAGTAGTATTTTTCGCCGACCTTGCGGATGGAGGACGCCTCAAAAAATCCATGTCCTTCAAATCCGGTACCCGCGGTATGGTGACCGCCCGGAATCAGCGGACGGGGGGTTTCCTTCAGGGTGAGCATATCGGGTTCCAGCTCGGCAACCATGCCGTTTTCGCCAAACTCGGTATTCATCAGCCGTTTAATCGTCGCGCGGCTGGCTTCGGGGACCTTTTCCAGCTCCTCTTCAGACAGTTTGGGGAACTTCATTTCCTTTTCGGCGGCAGGCGCAAAGCCATAGTAGAGATACACCCGTCCGTCGTCATCAGTCAGCACCGCCGGGTCAAACGGCATGAATTCCCGCAGGACCTTACCGTCGGGATAATGGATATGGCCGTAAAACGCAAACGGTCCGGCGGGGT
>DCTE01000069.1:11857-16611 GCA_002329405.1 Ruminococcaceae bacterium UBA1448
AGATAATACCGTCCATCCGGGCCGCGGGTGACATCCGGTGCCCAGAGCTGCATCTTATCATCCGCATTCGAGGGGTCCTGGTCGCGGCGGTAGATGACGCCTTCATACCGCCAGTCGGTCAGATCGTCTTCCGGTGCCGACCAGGTGACATAATGGCCTTCACAGTATTTGACGCCGCCGGGGACGTCGTGGGAACCGTAGATGTAGACGCGTCCGTCAAACAGATGGGGTTCACCGTCGGGGACAAATTCCGTCAGCGGAAGATAGGGATTATAAACCTGTTTCATTGCGCTCATCCTTTCAAAATCAATCCTATGTGTGATTTGGTGCCGTTTTCGCTGTCTTTATGATAACACAGCCGCAGGCAGAAAAAAAGGTCGGAAAACGACCCGTTTATGGGACGATTCCGACTTTTTTATCCATATATCCGGTCAATATGATTGATTGAGGGGATAAACCCGTTTTACTCAGTTCCCCAGGTTTTCCATCAGCCAGTTTCTCGCCGCACAGCTTTCTGTGATTTCAGCTTTCAGCGCGAGATAAAACTGTTCTGCCGCCGGCATTCTCCGCAATGCAATATTACGGGCATAATCGGTAAAAAAGCGGTCTGCCAGCTTTGACAGTTTAAAACAGTATTCATGGATAAACGACTCTTCACCCGGCAGATTACCTTCCGACGGCATTCCATCCGCACCGATCAGATAGAGCGGTTCATCATGCGCCCCCTCGTACAGCAGCGTCCGGGCAATCCCCATCGCACCGGTGACATCCAGCTTGTCGGCGTCAAACAGAATCTTCCCTTCGATGGCGGCTGGCGGCAGGCTCCCGCTCCGGTACCGGTGGGCGGCGATACAGTCCCGCACCCGGCCGGCGTCCTCCTCTGTCCAGCCGATGCCGGTCAAAAAACGGTATGCCTTTTCCGCGCCAACCTCCGCATGGTCGACCGACGGGTCGGCGTCCTGTTCCGGGCGTCCAATGTCATGCAGCAGGCAGGCGGCAGTCAGGATGCGTAAATCCACCTTTTCCGGGACATGCCGGGCGATATCGGCTGCCGCAGACAGTACCCGCCAGACATGTTCCCGGTCGTGCGCCATGTCCCGCATACAGCTTTCCATGTAGTCACAGATCGCCTGAAATTCCCTATTCACAGCAAATCCTCCCATATTGTCATCCAAACAAATCTTCCAGCCATTCCAGTACTGTTCCCAGAAATTCCAATATCCCGGCAATCAGATTTGCAGGGCCGTCTTTGTCTTTTGCCATCCAGACCGACCTCCAAAAAACACAAACGCCCATCGGGGCTGGCGATGGACGTTTGTGGGTTCATCAATAAAATGTCGCGACTTCCTGCTGAGGGGCTGTCGACTTTTCGATCGCAGTTGCCGTCAGCACCGGGCCGACGCCTTTATACAGCGGGTGGTTCTTGACCGCAACCTTCGCGGTGACTTCCAGCCAGTCCTTATGCGCCGGATGTTCGCCGGAAGGGATGTTGCACAGGAAGCTCATATACTGGGTATCCGCTTCACAGCAGGTCATGACAAACCGTCCGACCGCGATCATCCCTTTCGGGAACCGCTTATCCAGCGCGACCATGCCTTTAAAATGGACCGTCTTGCCGTCATACTTTTTGGGTTCTTCGGCGATATCCCGGTAAAAGAGGGCAAAGTCCCGGTCTTCAACGGTAATGACCGGTGCCTCAATATCAAACGGCAGCGGGTCTTCGATCTCGTCATATTCGACGCTGCCGTCCAGATGTTCATAGGCGATATCCGTCCGGCGGGAAACGCCGCGGACGATCTTATGGAAAGAGTCCTTGTCGACATCCATCGGTGCCCGGTTAAAGACAACAATCTCGCAGGAACTGAGCTTGTCGACCACCAGCTGGCGCATATTCTGGTTGTAGGAAAGGAAGGTGTTCGCATCACAGAGCAGGAACTCCTGATAGATCACCCAGTTTTCCGGGATCTTATTGTACAGGTCCTGTACCAGCCACATGCCATTGTACTCCAGCACCACACGGGTTGCCCTGGTCTTGCGGATCAGGCCGGTCAGATATACCTCGTTGAGCTGCTCCGGGTCGTCGAGTGTCTCGATAAAGACATTCTTGCTGTCATAAAAACGGGCGGGGTCATATTCTTCCTCCCCTTCCTCGCACAGCAGCAGAAGCGTCTTTTCCTTGTCACTGTTAAAGCGGGGGTCTTCCAGCGTTTCCTGGATAAATTTGGTCTTGCCGGCCTCCAGAAAGCCGGTAAACAGATAAACTGGAATCTCAGCTGCCATCCTTTTTCTCCTCTCAGTTCAGGCCAAACAGTGCGGCAACTGCGTTTTCGTTCAGCTTGGAGCCGATTACGCACAGACGGCCGATGATCTCGGCACTGCCATGACGGACATCCGGTGCTCCGGGTACATAGTCAAAATGAATCCACTTTCCGTCTTCACCCTGAACAATGCCCTTGGCACGCAGGACAACGCCATATTTTTCGCCGTCGTCCAGTGCTTCCAGCGCATGCAGAATCTCGTCATCGGTAAATTTGCGGGTGGTCTCACGTCCGAAGCTGGTGAAAACCTCGTCGGCGTGGTGATGGTGGTGGTCATGATGATGGCCGCAGCTGCACTCGCCATCTTCATGGTCATGATGGTGATGCTCATGCTCGTGGTCATGGTCATGATCATGGCAGCAGCATTCGCCGTCTTCGTGGTCATGATGGTGATGTTCATGCTCGTGGTCATGGTCATGATCGTGGCAGCAGCACTCGCCATCCTCGTGATCGTGATGATGATGTTCATGCTCGTGGTCATGGTCATGATCATGGCAACAGCATTCGCCGTCCTCGTGGTCATGATGGTGATGTTCATGCTCTGCCTCAGCAGCCAGTGCGTCCAGTTCCGCCTGGAGGGTGGATTTCTGTTCCATCGCGGCCAGGATCTGCTCGCCGGTCAGCTGATCCCAGGGGGTGGTGATGATCGAAGCCTGGCCGTTGTGTTCCCGCAGCAGCGCAACGGCAGCTTCCAGCTTGTCCTCTTTGACGCCCTGGGTACGGGAGAGGATGATGGTGGAGGCATGCTCGATCTGGTTGTTGTAAAACTCGCCAAAGTTTTTCATATACATTTTGACCTTGCCCGCGTCCGCGACAGTGGTAAACCCGTTGAGGACGGCACCGGCGGTATCAGCCGACTGAACGGCGCGGATGACGTCGGACAGCTTGCCGACGCCGGACGGTTCGATCAGAATACGGTCGGGATGGTACTGTTCGATTACCTGGTGCAGTGCGGTCGCAAAATCGCCGACCAGGCTGCAGCAGATACAGCCGGAATTCATCTCATTGATCTGAACGCCTGAATCTTTCAAAAATCCCCCGTCGATTCCGATTTCGCCAAACTCGTTTTCGATCAGCACCAGCTGTTCCCCCTGATAGGCTTCCGAAATCAGCTTTTTGATCAGGGTTGTTTTGCCGGCGCCCAGAAAACCGGAGAAGATATCAATTTTGGTCATGAAATCAGACTTCCTTTCTATCTGACAGAAAAATACGGATTACAATGGAAAATAGTGGGGCCAAAGCCTCACAATCCCTATTATAACCCGTATTTGTAAAGATTTCAAGGATTATTTTAAAAAATTAGCAGACAGCATCTCTGACTGCCAGATTTGTCATCCCAGCCTGCGCGCAGTCTCCAGCGCCGCCTCCATCATATCGGTAAAGCCGGTCTGCCGTTCCTCAGCCGACAACGCTTCACCGGTCGCGAGAGAATCCGAGATGGTACAAACCGCAAGTGCCCTTTTACCGCAGTCAGCAGCGGTCAGATAGAGTGCGGCCGACTCCATCTCTACCGCCAGACATCCCATCTTTGCCCACGCGCCGGTATCCCGGTCATCATAGAAGGTGTCGCTGCAAAACAGGCTGCCGACCTTGTAGTCGACGCCCAACTCCCGGCAGCTGTCCACCATCGTCTCCAGCAGCGTCCAGTCGGCTGTCGGTGCGATCAGGCCGGGCAGCGAAAACTTCTCCCCAAAACGGGAGTTGGTGGACGCACTCATCCCAATCACCAGGCTCCGCAGTGGGACATCTGCCCGCAGGGCACCCGCACTGCCGATGCGGATAATGTTCTGCACATCATAAAAGCTGTACAGCTCATGGGAATAGATACCGATAGACGGACATCCCATCCCGCTGGCCATCACCGAAACCTGTACCCCCTGAAAGCTCCCGGTATAGCCGAGAATCCCCCGCACCGAGGTGACCAGTCTGGGCGATTCCAGAAAGTTTTCCGCGATAAATTTTGCCCGCAGAGGATCGCCGGGCATCAGCACCGTCCGGGCAAAATCCCCTTTTTCCGCTCCAGANNAATATGCGGTGTCATCAGACAGACCTCCTTTTTGTCAGCACCGGCAAACAGCCCCGGTTATTCCTGCCAGTATTCCTTCCGCAGACGGAAGACTGCGGCACTCATCCTGCTGACCAGAATGCCCGATTCGGTGATCGAGGCGTTTCCGGTCGAGAAGACCAGCGAGTCGATCATCGCCGGCCACTGATAATCCGATTCCGACGTNNAAGGCTGCCGCGGGAATAGGCGATAACCCCGGTGTCCAGGTCAAAGAACTTGAGCGGACGGGTAAAGTCGGCGGTATTCTCCCGGCGCATCTGGCCCAGCCGGACATAGAAGTCATGCAGTCCGTCGTCAATATTGTTCCAGCTGAAGGTCCGGCGGTTCCACGGGTCGGCAAACCCGTACATCCCGATCTCATCCCCGTAATA
>DCTE01000072.1:0-177 GCA_002329405.1 Ruminococcaceae bacterium UBA1448
TCACCGCTGCCCCGTTCCCATACCCGCATTTTGAGGGTATGCCGGTCGATCACCTGGACAAATTCGGTGTTGACCCGCTGGGGGAAAAGAGGGTGGTGTTCAAACAACGGTCCGATCTTTTCCAGTTCCAGCTCCATCGGGTCATGGTCAACAAAGATGACCGCGTGCGGATTGCCC
>DCTE01000072.1:231-23915 GCA_002329405.1 Ruminococcaceae bacterium UBA1448
GTCAGAATGGCGGGACCCATGTCCACCCGCGCGGCTGCTGCTTTTCCATCCCGGATTTCCATATCCAGGATTTTGACCCCGCTCAGCGAGTCGATTTGCAGCTGATTTTTTCTGGCAATGCCGCTGTCGTAGACATATTTCCCGACACAGCGGATACCGTTTCCGCACATCATCCCTTCGCTGCCGTCGGCGTTGAAGATGCGCATTTTGGCGTCGGCGTGATCAGACGGGCAGATCAGGATGATCCCGTCTCCGCCGATGCCAAAATGGCGATCAGACAGGGCAATGGCGGCTTTTTGAAAGTCAAAGGCGGGCGTGTGGAACATGTCTACATAGATGTAGTCATTTCCACACCCGTGCATCTTGGTGAATGTAATTTTCATTATCCCATCTCCTTCATACCGGATGGAACAAACCCTTCGGGAAGTATTGTCGGGCGTTTTCTCTATTTTTATTATGCCCGATGGTTGTCGATCATTTCAACGAATTCATCAAAAAGGAAGTTGGTATCATGCGGTCCGCCGCAGGCTTCCGGGTGGAACTGTACGGTAAAAGCAGGGATATCCAGATAGCGGATACCCTCACAGGTACCGTCGTTTGCATTTTCATAGCTCATGACACCATTGCCGGGCAGTGCGTTGGTATCGACAGCATAGCCATGGTTCTGGGAGCTGACAAAGATTCGGTCGTTGGACAGGTTCTTGACCGGCTGGTTGGCACCGCGGTGGCCATATTTGAGCTTGATGGTTTTTGCGCCTTCTGCGAGTGCGAGCAGCTGATGCCCCAGACAGATTCCAAAGATTGGCGTGCCGGAGTCGGCAACCTTTTTCAACTCGGCAATAATACCGGTATTTTCTGCCGGGTCGCCAGGCCCGTTGGAGAGCATGACGCCGTCGGGATTGAGAGCGAGCAGTTCCTCAGCAGTCGTGCTTGCGGGGACGACTGTCACTTCACAGCCGCGTTTGACCAGTTCACGTTCAATGTTCATCTTTGCGCCGAAGTCCCACAGAACGACTTTGCGTTTGATCTCATCAGGGGTCAGCACATATTTTTCCCCGGTCGAGACCGACTCGACAGCATTCTTGACCAGATAAGAGCGGATTTCTTCCATATCCACCCCGTTGGGGTCGGTGACAATCCGTCCGTTCATAACGCCATGTTCCCGGATGATACGGGTCAGCTGGCGGGTATCAATTCCATACAGCCCGATAATACCGCATTTCTTCAGGTAATCATCTAGCTTGCCTTCGCAGCGGAAGTTGGAGGGATTGTCACATACTTCCCGTACAATGTAACCTTTCAGGCGGGGACCGGTGCTTTCAAAATCCTCCGGGATTACGCCGTAATTGCCGATCAGCGGAAAGGTCTGTACAACAATCTGGCCGTAGTAGCTGGGATCGGTCAGCGTTTCCAGATAACCGGTCATTGCGGTGGTAAATACAACTTCTCCGGTTACGCAGCCTTCTGCGCCAAAGTTTTTGCCTTCAAATACTTTTCCGTTTTCCAGAATCAAATATGCGGTCTTGTCCATGATTTTGACCATTCCTTTCGCAATAGGGTTAATTGTATACCTGTGCAGAAAAACCGGCTTAAAACTGGCTGGTTCCCCCGGACGAGATATCTTCAAATTGTGCTTTGGTGTGGCTGCTGCCAATGTCAACAGGGTACTCTCCTGTAAAACAGCCGGTACAGAAAGAGAGACCGCAGCCTTCGCAGGCCTGTTTCAGCCCGTCGATGCTGATAAAGCCGAGGCTGTCCGCCCCAATCCGGCGGCAGATCGCGTCCAGCTCCAGCTGGTTGGCGATCAGGTTTTCCTCGCTGTCGATATCGGTGCCAAAATGGCAGGTGTGTTTAAACGGGGGAGAGGAGATACGCAGATGCACTTCACTTGCCCCGGCCTGTTTCAGGCTTTTGATGATTTTGGCGGAGGTCGTGCCCCGGACAATCGAATCGTCCACCAGTACCACCCGCTTGCCTTTCAGGTTGACCGAAAGGGGATTGAGCTTGAGACGGACGGCCGTGTCCCGCTGCTGCTGGGATGGGAAGATAAAGCTCCGCCCAATATACCGGTTTTTGACAAACCCGAGCTGATAGGGAAGCCCGCTTTGCTGGGCATATCCCATCGCTGCTTCCAGACCGGAGTCGGGTACACCGCAGACCATGTCCGCATCTACCGGGTATTCTTTCGCCAGCTGTCGTCCCATTGCGATCCGGGCGTTATAAACGCTCAGGCCGTCGATGACCGAGTCGGTTCGGGCGAAATAGACATACTCAAAGATACACAGCCCCTTTTTCTGATGTTCAATCACCATCCGGCTTTCGATGGTGCGGTCGGCGTGGATAATTACCATTTCCCCCGGCCGGATATCCCGCACAAAGGTAAACCCGGCACTGTCCAGACCGCAGGACTCAGAAGCGACCGCCCAGCCATGTTCATTGTTCCCCAGGCAGAGCGGCCGGAAGCCTGCCCCGTCCCGGAAGGCAATCAGCTTGTTGCGGCTGGAGAGGACCACCAGCGAGAAGGCACCCCGCAGCTGTCTGGCTGCATCTGCGACCGCGTCCTCTATCGACTCTCCCCGGAGGGCTTCCCATCCGATCAGGGAGGAAATGACCTCGGAATCATTGGTCGCGGCAAAATTACAGCCCACGGAAACCAGTTTCTCCTTGATTTCGGCGGCATTGACAATATTCCCGTTGTGAGCGGTGGCAATACGGCCTTTCAGGTACTCGGTGATCATGGGCTGGGTATTTTTTTGAGAGTTGGTGCCGGTGGTGGAATAGCGGACATGTCCAATCGCCATATGTGCTTTGGGCAGACGGGACAGGACTTCGCTGCCAAAGACCTCACTCACCAGACCGACGTCTTTGTGATACAGGATGGAGCCGTCCTTCTGGATTGCGATACCGGCGCCTTCCTGTCCGCGATGCTGGAGTGCCAGCAGGGCATTATAGGTGATGCCGGCCGCTTCGTCAGAGGAGGTCACAATGCCAAAAATACCGCATTCCTCAGAGAGCTTGTCAAAACTACGTTTCTTGTTCATCATTCAAATCCCTTTCCTGTTGAAGAAAATACCGGCAGGGGTGATATCTGGCTGTTTCTCCTTAAAACAGCCGCCGGTATATTGCATCCCCTCTGAAACATGACTTCTCTTTTTTTAGGTCATGTTTTTTCATATTGGTGCAGAATATCCTCTGCAATCCGCCTGCGCGGAACCCGCAGATCCATCGCCTGTTTCTCTATATACCGATGGGCCTGTGTCTCCGTCATCGCCTCGAACTGGATCAACAGACATTTGGCGCGGTCGACGGTCCGTATCTCTTCGATTTTATCCCGGAGCTTTTTGTTTTCCCGCTGCAGTCCGGTCATTCTGGACTGCTGGACACCGGCCATGCGGATGCTTTTAAAAAACATCTGCCGGTTGACCGGCTTTTCTATGACCAGCACGCCGCTGCATTCCACCTTTTCACTGATTTCTTCGGAAATTTCCGCCTTGACAAGAAGAATTGCGTTTCCGAAGGCTTCACAGACAGAAACCGCCAAATCAGAACCAAATTCGTCCGGCAGCGGAGTGTTGATCAGGACCAGGTCGTAGTCATTTTCCAGCAGCAGCCGCCGTGCGTCATTTCCGCATCCTGCACAGGTCTGTACAGACAATCCGCACAGCCTGGTCAGTTCGGCCAGTGTGCCGCGGGAATTTTCGCTGCCGGCTACAATCAATACGCTGTTCATACTGTCCCCCTTCCATTATCTTACCGAATTGGAAATCCAATCAGTAGAAGGGGAAATAATGGCTGTGTTCAAACGACTGGACATTTCCAGCGGCGCAGGCTTCACATTCCCGCATTTTTGCGGTGCAGTAGCTCTCGATCATTTCACGGGGCAGAACCCGCTCGACCAGTTTTGAACCAGCCGCCAGGCTGAGTGCCTGCTGTAATGTCTCCGGCAGCTGCTGTGCCGCAGATTGCTGGGTGCTGTCGACACCGCCATCCGCGGGTCGAAGCGGATACTGCTGTTCGACCCCATCCAAGCCCGCTTCGATCAGCAATGCAAATGCCAGATAGGGGTTGCAGCAGGAGTCAGGGCTGCGCAGTTCGATTCGCGCCTGGTCCCCAAACGCGAGCGGGACTCTGATCAACTCAGAAGTGTTGCAGCGCTTGGACCAGCCGATGCTGCGGGGAGCATCAAAACTGCCAAACCGGCTGTAAGAGTTGGTCAGTGGATTGAGAAAAGCGGTGATCTCTTCTACATGCCGCAGAACGCCTTCGACAAAACTTTCGCTGGTCGCATCATGCAGCCCGTCGCAGGCGTGAATAATATTTTTCCCGCCGCGCGCAAGGGAAAAGTTGATGTGCATGCCGCTGCCGCTGTAGTTGGCAAAAGGCTTAGGCATAAAGCTGGCGTACAGCCCATTTTTGTTGGCAATCGCTTTGACTGCCGCCCGGAAGGCGAGCAGGTTGTCAGCGGCGGTCAGTGCGTCGGCACAGTGAAAGTCGATTTCGTTCTGGCCCGGCCCTGCCTCATGGTGGGAGGTCTCAGGGCAAAACCCCATCTCCTCCAGTGAAAGGCAGATCTCGCGGCGGACGTTTTCGCCCCGGTCGAGCGGAGCAATATCTGCATAACCAGCATGGTCATGCGGGATCATCGTCGGTTCACCGTTTTCATCGTTCTTGAACAGATAGAATTCGCATTCGGTTCCCAGCCGGCAGGAAAGGCCAAAACTGGCCGCCCGTGCAATCTCTTTTTTGAGGATAGAGCGGGCACAGGATGCGTAAGGGGTGCCGTCAGCGTGGCGGATATCACAGAAAAATCGGATAACTCTACCTGTTGACGGACGCCATGGGAGAATGGAGACAGTTCCTGCGTCGGGTACCAGAAAAAGCGGCTCAGAAGCCTTTTGAAAGCCGGCCACTGCGCCCTGTTCAAAGTGAATTCCGCGGGTAAATGCCCGCTGCAATTCGCCCGGCAGGATGGTGATGTTTTTGTGCACGCCAAAAAGGTCACAAAAAGTGAGGCGTATAAATTTCACATCATTTTCTTCAACAAATGAAAGTACTTCAGAAATGGTATTGTCCATATATCAAAATCTGTTCCTTTCCCGAAAGCAATTTCTGCAAAAGAAATGGTGGCTTTCGTTGTTACCCATTATTTTATCACATTTTGATAGCCATGAGCAAGGAATATTTTTTCACATTGGCAATACGTCTCTATCTTTGGCAAGTTACACACAAAACTGCAATATTTGCAAGCTGTTTTCCGCTTCTCTGTCAAATATTTTGGGTGGCTACCGGTATCGTTATGGGCAGAACAGATGCCCTCTGATATGGAAGGCAGACAAAACGGCAGTGAATTTTATTGGAAAAAGCCGGACGTGACAGGAAATTTTTCCGACAGCTGTGCCAGCAGGGAGATGGTGCGGTAAAAAAATAAGAATATGCAATAATTATATGATAAAATTGCAAAATGATTTCCCGCTGTTTTGGCTTAAAAAGAAGCCGCCGCTATTTCAAGCGCCGGCTCTGAACAGTTTGTTTGATTTTTGCAGTTTACCTTATGCACGCAGGCTGGCTGCACACCAGCCGCCGTCTTCCTGCTGCCCGGTGACAGTGAACCCGTTTTCCCGCAGGACATTCAGTACTTCATCCGCACGCTCGGAGATTATGCCCGACACAATCAGCTGCCCGCCTTTTTTCAGGCAGCGGACAAACAACGGTGCCATGCCGATGATGACGTCTGCAACGATATTGGCGACAATCAGATCGACCGGTTGAGCGGCGAGGGTGTCCCCAAGTGCCGGGTCATTCAGCACGTTGCCGCAGATAATATCCAGCGTTTCTTCCGGGATGTAGTTTAAATCCGCATTTTCCCGCGCAATTTTGGTCGCGAGCTGATCGATATCCACCGCCGTTACATGTTTAGCCCCCAGCATCAGGGCTGCGATGGACAGAATGCCGCTCCCGCAGCCCATATCCAGCACCGATACCCCTTCCGGCATCTGGCTGTCCAGGACCTGTAAACAGAGACGGGTTGTGTTGTGGTCGCCGGTTCCAAAGGCCATACCGGGATTGAGCCGGAGCTGATGCTGACCTTCTTTTTCAGGTGCTTTTTCCCAGTCGGGGACAATGATCAGCCGGTCGCTGATCTCAATGGGATGGTAGTATTTCTGCCAGGCAGTTTCCCATTCTTCCTGCTCTTTGTAGCCGATTTCCACCGTTAGCTCTCCCAAATTGATCTCGCAGTCCTGCTGCAGACGAGGCAGGTCGGTCTGGATCTGTGCAAGAGTTTCATGTCCCTGGGGAGTGTCGGGCAGATAGAACTTGATGCGGGTATCGCAGTGAGCCATCTCCATCAGTTTGTCGTCGACATAGTCCCAGTAGATGGTGGTGTCTTCCAGAAAATTCTGAAAATCGGCAGCGTCTTCAATCATCACGCTGCTGACACCGTGCGCCATCAGAAAACCGTTGACAATTTCAATGCCGGCGGTTGTGGTTTTGATCGCAATTTCAGCCCAGTTCATTGTTGTACGTCCTTTCTTAATGTATCATCTTGGATAAATAATACAAACAGTATAAAGAGGTCAGTTTTTTGAATTCATCTTTTTTTATTGTATCAAACGATACCCTGTATGTCAATCTGAATGAAAGGACGAAGCAAAAGATTATTGGAAATATCCACAAGGAATGACATGAAAATTCATCCTATTTGCCTATTGTGAAAACAAATCTATTTGGTTATACTTAGCTTGTAAACGTTTACATGGAAAGGGTGTATTGAAATGGCAAAGAAGAATGTCGTCGTAATCGGCTACGGCGGAATGGGCGGCTGGCATACCCGCATGATCGGTGGAAACAAGCTGGTCAATGATGGCTATAAACCGCCTGAAAATCTGGAAAACGGCAGCGATTGCGTCAATCTGAAAGGCATTTACGATATTAAGGAAGAAAGATGCAAGCTGGCTGAGGAGCGGGGTATTTACGCTTATCATTCGTTTGAAGAGGTGCTGGCAGACCCTGAGGTGGACATCCTGACGCTGGCAGTCCCGAACGATTGCCATAAAGACCTTGCCATTCGCGCAATGGCAGCAGGCAAGCATGTCATCAGTGAAAAGCCGGTCACCCTGTGCAGTGCTGACTTACAGGAGATGATTGACGCTTCTGAGAAATATGGACGGCTGTTCACTGTACACCAGAACCGCCGTTGGGACGCTGACTTCCTGGCTTTCAAGGAGATCTATGAAAGCGGCAAAATGGGTTATGTCTTCAATATTGAGTCCCGTGTACATGGTTCTCGGGGTATTCCCGGCGACTGGAGACAGCGCAAGGCGTATGGCGGCGGTATGATGCTCGACTGGGGTGTCCATCTGATTGACCAGATGCTGATGATGATTCCCGAGAAGGTCGCTTCGGTTTATGCGAGAATGGATCATATCACCAATGATGAGGTCGATGATGGATTTAAGATGGATGTCACCTTTGAGAGCGGTCTGGTTTACCGTATCGAAGTTGGCACCACCAACTTTATCAACCTGCCCCGCTGGTATATGCAGGGCGCAGTCGGCACCGCTGTCCTCAACAGCTGGGACCTGAATGACGGTGAGATTGTTATTTACCGTGATGAGGACGAAGGAGAAGTCAAACCGGTTGTCACTGCTGCCGGCCTGACCAAGACAATGGCTCCCCGTAAACCCAGCACGCTGGAACATCTGCCGATTCCGCAGTTGAACCCCGACGTTCATGACTTTTACCGCAATGTCTGCAAGGCGATCGACGGTGAAGAACCTCAGATTGTCACCCATCCCCAGATGATGCGGGTCATGAAGCTGATGGAAGCTGCGTTTGAATCCGACCGCCTCGGAAGACCCGTTCCATTTGAAGTGTAAGCAGCTGAATTTATAAACGAGATACCAATTCCCGCATACCCTGTCCTGATACGGCTGGTGTGCGGGAATTTTTTGTGCAGAAATGCAGAAAATGTGGGTTCTTGTTTGGTAAATGTCCCGTTTACTGGCGGGTAAAGCAATCGTCTACCAGAATGTCTTTGACTTTGTAGGTTGAAAGGATTATACTAAAAACAGAAACCCTGTCCGGGGCAGGGAACCAGCCTGTGCACGAGTACAGGAGGACAGTTCGCGGATGCGGACGGGTGGTCCCGGTAATGCAATTTTATAGAGTTGGCAGGAGGAACGTATGAAACTGACTGAAGTGAGAAAACAGCTGGAAGCAGGAGCGTTTGCAGAACAGTTTGAGATGCTTTACGGAAATCAGACCGAGCAGCTGACCCGGCAGAAAGAACGGTATCTGAAGCTGGTGGACCTTTTTGAAAAGCAGTTCCCGGGTCGTGAAGAAGTGCACCTTTTTTCGGCACCCGGCCGTACTGAGATCGGCGGCAACCATACCGACCATCAGCATGGCTGCGTACTGGCGGCTGCTGTCAATCTGGACGTCATCGCCGTAGTCGCTTTTCATAACGATGGGGTCATCCGTCTGAAATCGACCGGGTATCCGATGGATACGATTGACCTTTCTGATCTGGAGGTTCAGCAGCGGGAAAAAGGCAAGGCTGCTGCACTGATTCGTGGCGTTGCGGCATCTTTTGCAAAGATTGGGGTTAAGATCGGCGGTTTTGACGCTTACACGACGTCGGATGTCCTCAGCGGCAGCGGACTGTCTTCGTCGGCAGCTTTTGAGGTGCTGGTTGGTACGATTATTGACCAGTACTACAACGGCGGAAAAGCAGGCGCAGTCGAGATCGCAAAGTTTGGACAGTATGCGGAGAATGTCTATTTCGGCAAGGCAAGCGGCCTGATGGACCAGATGGTCAGCTCGGTTGGTGGTTTTGTCTGCATCGACTTCAATGATCCCGCCAATCCCGGCATTGAAAAACGTGAATTTGATTTTGCAAAAGCTGGTTATTGTCTCTGCGTAACCGATACCAAGGGCAGCCATGCAGGCCTGACCGATGACTATGTTGCCATCCCGGCAGAAATGAAATCGGTTGCAGCCGCGTTTGGAAAAGAATATCTGCGGGATGTCGATGAGCAGGCGTTCTGGGCTGCAATCCCTGAACTGCACGGTAAATGCAGCGACCGCGCGATTATGAGAGCGGCTCACTTCTTTGGTGAAAACCGCCGGGCGGTTGAAGAAGCGGACGCACTGCATGCGGGTGATCTGGAGCGGTTCTTTGCAGTATTTAAGGCGTCTGCTGCTTCTTCGGCTGAACTGCTGCAAAACCTGTATGCGCCGCATAAACCGGAAGAACAGGCGATCCCGCTTGCGATCTGGGCGAGCAAACGCTGTCTGGGCAATGACGCGGCGGTCAGGGTGCACGGCGGCGGGTTTGCCGGTACCATCCAGGCATTTGTTCCGGTGGAAAAACAGCAGCAGTACCGCAAAGCAATGGAAAGCCTGTTCGGAGAGGGCAGCTGCTATCTGCTGCGTATCCGTCCGGTAGGCGGAATTCAACTGAAGGACTGAAACAGTAATCAAATAGACAGGGAGATGCTTATTGATGATCTACGAGGATGTACAGAGCCTGATTGATTATGCCATTCAAAATGAGCTGATAACGCCGGACGACGTCTATGTAATCCGCAATCAGCTGATGGAGCAGCTGGGGCTGACCGATTGGGAAAATCCCGCACATGCGGACGGCAGCCAGCCTGTTGATACCATTCTTGAACATCTGGTTGACTACGCCTGTGAAAAAGGTATAATTCCCGATACAACCGCTTCCCGCGATCTGTATGATACCCGTCTGATGGGTGTGCTGACCCCCTTCCCCCGCGAAGTGATCGCACAGTTTCACCGTCATTATCAGGTTAGCCCTCAGGAGGCGACTGACTGGTATTTCCGTTTCAGCGAAGCACTCAACTATGTCCGCGCTGGCCGGATTGCCAAAGACTTGAAGTGGACTTATGAATCGGAATACGGTACATTGGATATTACGATCAACCGCTCCAAACCGGAAAAAGACCCGCGGGATATTGCGCTTGCCCGCACCCGTACCGCTTCTTCCTATCCGCTTTGCCAGCTCTGCCCCGAGAACGCGGGGTTTGCAGGACATCAGAACCATCCGGCCAGACAGAACCTCCGTCCGATTCCGATCAAGGTCTATGGTCAGGACTGGCAGTTCCAGTATTCCCCTTATGGATACTATAACGAGCACTGTATCGTCTTCAATACCCGTCATATTCCGATGGTTATTGACAGTACAGTTTTCGAAAAGCTGATGGATATCGTTGATCTGCTGCCCCATTACTTTGTCGGTTCCAACGCCGACCTGCCGATCGTCGGTGGTTCCATTTTGAGCCATGAACATTTCCAGGGCGGTCATTATACCTTTGCAATGGAAAAAGCGGAGATGGAAACACATTTTACCCTTCCGCAGTTTGAAGGCGTTGAAATGGGAACGGTCAAATGGCCGATGTCGGTAATCCGTCTGCGTTCGGAAGACCGAAAGGCACTGTCTGCCGCCGCTTCCTATATCCATTCTCAGTGGCGCACCTACAGCGACCCCGAGGCGGGTATCTATGCGGAAACCGACGGCACGCCGCATAACACAGTTACCCCGATTATGCGTAAAAAAGGTTCTGCATATGAATGTGACCTGGTGCTGCGCAACAATCTGACTTCGGAAGAACGCCCGCTCGGTATCTTCCATCCCAACCCTTCGCTGCATCATATCAAAAAGGAAAATATCGGCCTGATCGAAGTCATGGGCCTTGCCGTACTGCCTGCGCGCCTGGCGGTGGAACTGGAAGTGCTCAAGGATGCGATGCTGGAAGGCCGTGACCTGACGGCAGATCCTCAGACCGCTTCCCATGCGGAATGGGCAAAGACGGTTCTGGCGAACCATCCCGAATTCTCGAAAGACAATGCGCAGGAGATTCTGCGTCAGGAGGTCGGCGCGGTATTTGAGCAGGTGCTTTGCGATGCCGGTGTCTATAAACGCGATGCCAAAGGACAGGCAGCATTTGCACGCTTTATCAGCAGTCTTTAATCTGTAATTTACATTCGCAGCAAAAAGCAGGGAGCGTATCGTAGAAATACGGTGCGCTCCCTGCTTTGGCAGTTATGAAAATATTATTGGATCTGGTATTTTTCGGCGATGATGGCACGGACCTGATCAAAACTGCGGACAGGCGGCTGATCTTGCAGATGGGGACCGATATGTTTTTCCATCCAGACCATGTCATACCATCGGTTAAATTTATAACCGCACTGGGAAAAACGTCCAGCCATCCGGTAACCGAGATGGCTGTGAAAATGAACGCTGTCCAGTGTCAGAAATTCATCTTCTGATTGCGGATAAGCGATACAGGCGTTCAGATTGAGGATACCCTGTTCCCACAGTACATTTTCCAGTGCCTGGTAAAGCATGCGTCCAGCACCTGCACCCCGGCAGTCCTGACGGACATAAATAGAAGTCTCTACTGCCCAGTCATAGGCTTCCCGGTCGTGAAAGGTCCCTGCATAGGCATAACCGATCAGCTTTCCCTCCTGTATCGCTGCCAGATAGGGAAATCGGGTCAGCGTTTTGCGGATACGCTGCTGAAACTCCTCAACAGTCGGCACCTGGTATTCAAAAGTGATGGCGGTATGCAGCACATAGGGAGCGTAAATATCCAGAAGCAGTTGTGCGTCCTCCGGTGTGACGATGCGGATGACGGTTTGCTTTTCAGTTTCTTTCACACACAGTTCCTCCTTGTATGGAAATACCTTCCAGTGTAAGCAGCCATTGCTTTTTCTCCAATCCGCCTGCATAACCAACCAGCGTATGGTCGCTGCCGACAACCCGGTGACAGGGAATGATAATTGAGATTGGATTGTGTCCGACTGCGCCGCCAACAGCCTGCGCAGACATAGACGGCCTGCCCATCCTTTGGGCAGCTTTCTGCGCAATCTGTCGGTAGGTCACGACCTGCCCATATGGAATTTCCAGCAAAAGGTTCCAGACCAGCTGGCGAAAGGCACTGCCTTTCGGGGCAAGCGGGAGCTGGTTGGGGTCGGGACGTTTTGCTGCAAAATAACTGTCCAGCCAACGGGACACAGAGGTCAGCAATGGCGTTTCCCGTTGTTCACAGGCATCAGTAAGCGTGGCAGTATAATATTTTTGTCCTTCTATCCAAAGCCCTTTGAGCTGTTCTTTTTCAGACGCCAGCAGCAGAAGGCCGAGCGGGGAGGGATACAGAATTGTTTGATACATGAATTAGCCTCCGATGATCTGTTTTTCTCTGCCTGTTATGATAGCACGAATGGCTTGTTTTGGCAACAAAAGGCCGGTACAGCATTTGCTGCACCGGCCTTTGCAGGGACTTATTTCTGCTCCAGCAGCTTTTCCAGCGTCTGACAAAGGATATTGAAGTCAATTGGCTTGGAAATATGGGCATTCATACCGGCAGCGGTTGTCGCTGCAATATCTTCGGCAAAGGCATTGGCGGTGACCGCAATAATTGGGATAGTCCGGGCGTCGGGACGGGGAAGCGAACGGATATTTTTGGCAGCTTCACATCCATCCATCTGCGGCATCTGCATATCCATTAGAATCGCATCAAATTCAAATGGTTTGGATGCTTTGAATTGTGAAAGTGCTTCCTGGCCGTTCCATGCCTGTACAATCTCAATTCCGTTCATTGTCAGGATTTCAGTTGCAATTTCCATGTTGATCAGGTTATCTTCCGCCAGCAGGATTTTTCTGCCTTTCAGAGAAAATGCCGGCATATTCTGCGGTTCGGGAGTACGCTTTTCTTCCTGTACAACAGTGAAAGGAACAGTGACGGTAAAGGTAGTGCCAACGCCCAGCTGGCTGTCGACGCGAATCTGTCCGCTCATTTGGGTGACAAGGTTTTTGACAATCGGCATTCCCAATCCGGTTCCGCTGATCTGGCGGGAGGAGAAGGTTGTTTCGCGAGAATATGGTTCAAAAATCTGGGGAAGGAATTCCTGGGACATTCCAATGCCGGTATCCTGAACAACGATTTGATACTGGGAATATTCCTTGTCTTCAAATTGCTTGACGGCGACGGTGATGGAATCACCCTCCGTTGTAAATTTGAAAGCATTGGAAAGCAGATTGTTTAAGATCTGATTGATTCGTAAGGAGTCGCCTAAAACCATCGAACGAAACAGGGCGTATTGAACTGAAAAATGCTTTTTTTCCGATTCTGCCTGGATGTAGAAGGTAGAGATGCAATCATCAATACACTTTTTGAGGTCGAAAGTTTCATTATTAAGGATTACTTTACCCTGTTCCAATCGGGACATATCCAGGATATCATTGACCAGATCCAGCAGCTGGCGGCTGGAAAAATAGATTCGGTCGATATATCCCAGCACTTTTTTAGGGTCTTCACTGTTCTGGCGTACCAGTTGGGACAGCCCCAGGATCGCATTAAGCGGGGTCCGCATATCGTGAGACATATTATTAAAGAAGGCGTGTTTGGCTTTTTCACTTCGCCGGGCATTTTCCAGTGCGTTTTCCAGCAGTTCACGTTCTTTCAGCTGCTGCTGTTTTTCCTGGTCCACCTCTTTGAAACAGAGAACAACCTCCTCTGGCGCCAGCGATTCATCGAACAGGATGCGGACGTTTACCCAGCGATATTCGTCTCCAAACTTGCGGAGAAAGTCGCCGCCATAGTCCCGGATACGGCGCGCAACCAGATTGCGCATACTTTCGGGCGAAAAACTCTTTTGGAATTCTGCAAAGGTGTCCGGCGGAATTACTTTTCCCACCATTTTGATCAATTCAGAATAAGGCCCTTTGGACGGAATGGCTCCACGGACATAGTCTGATCCTTTGATCATTTCATAGGTTTCATTTTGATAGTCAATCCGGTACAAAGCAAAATAGGAGTTGCCCAGAACCCGTACCGTTTCGTTGGTCCGCTCCACCTGTGAAGACAGCCGCAGATCTCTCCATGCAACCACCAGTATGCCGCCGATACACAGACAAAGTACCAGTCCCAGAAGCAGCGCAAATTGCGAAGCCTGTGCAAGAATGGTGTTAAACGGAATGGTGATAATGATAATCCAACCGTTGGACATCGCATAGTAATAAACGCCTCTGCGCTCGCCATCCAGATCATCAATGCAGGTGTCATACGCATCAAGCGAACCATTCTGGATCCGTATCAATATAGAATCTATGTAGTTTTGCAGTTCCTCCTGAGATCGTTTCTGGACAGCCTGATGGTAGATCAATGTACCGGCGCTGTCGCATACAAAATAGGATGCTCGTTCCGGCAATTGGATGGCATTGGTATGAACCCGCAGGTTTTGCGGAAAGATATCAAACGCCAGTACCGTATCGGAGTCCTGGCACTTTTGCGCGATGGTGATGACCGGGTTGCCGGAAATGGCATCGGTATAAAGATTGGTAAAGATTACGCCTCCGTCGGCCTGTATCGCCATTTGATACCATTCGGCGTTCTGATAGTCAAAGGTAGCATCCCCTTCCCAAGGATTGGCGGCAATCAGTCTGCCGTTAAGGATTGCGTAAGGATCTACGGTGCTGGATCCCAATACCGACTGCATCTGTCGGTAAAAGGTGCCAATCCAGCTCTCAATCTCTTCATCCGTGTTTCCTCGTTCCTTCTGCGCGTTAATTGAATTGGTACCGAAAGTGATTAGCGTTTCAAATACTGTCAGATTACTGGTTTCTTCTGCAACATAACTTTGGGCCAGTGCGGTACCCAATTGCTGAAAATTGCGCAGCAGCGTATCTTGCAAAGTGGCGTGATAGGCAATCCCGAGAATCGTGATGGCGATGATGACGATAATGTATAGCCTTAGGCTTTTAAATAAGGTCTTCAGCCTTTTTGCCCGTGTGGGATTCATCCCCAGCACCCCCTGATGGCATCTGCTGCCATTTCAGCGGCAGATAGAATGTCTGGCATCATATCTGCTGCATCGGAAAAACGATCTTCCCGAAGTGCAGTGACCTGCTGTGTAAACAGCGTAAACAAAGCCGTCATCGAAAGATTGCCGCACATCCCTTTGAGGGTATGGGAAGCAGTCAGAGCAGCCTGTGCATCTTTGGCAGCAATCGCTTGTTGAAGGGCGGGAAGGGTAGTATCATTGAGGAATTTTTTAAGGAATCTTTCCAGCAGCATTTCATTATTCATAAATCGTTCCAGTGCGTCTTCCACGTTGATGCCGCCAGTTGTCAACAGTTGTTTTTGTGTGATATCCATTTGGGAACCTCCAGATTATTGGTTATACAGTTCGGATAGCCTTTTTTCTACCGAGAAAAAACAATCCAGCAGTTTTGGATTGAATTGACCACATTCCCCGTTTCGGATCATCTGCAGCACTTTTTCTCTTGGGAAGGCGTTTTTGTAAACGCGCTTGCAGGTAAGGGCGTCATATACGTCGGCCAGCGAAACCACCTGCGCCCAGATCGTGATTTCATCACCTTTCAGTCCGTCCGGGTATCCCCGGCCATCCCAACGTTCGTGGTGGTGTCGGGCAATATCATAGGCGTACTGATAGGCTTTGCTGTCGTGTAGTTGGGGAATCCGTCTCAGCAGTTGAGCACCCTGAATGGTATGGGTTTTCATGATTTCAAATTCTTCAGGTGTCAGTCGTCCGGGTTTGTTGAGGATGGCATCAGGAATCGCAATTTTTCCGACGTCGTGCATGATCGAAGCGAGCGCGATCTGTTCGATATCCTCTTCTTGCAGTCCCTCTCCAAGTTCCGTACATCGGAGCAAAAAACCGGTGATGTCATGAATTCGCTGGACATGTTCGCCCGATTCTCCGTCACGGAATTCAATTGCAGTTGCCAGAGATTTGATCATTCCCTGGTTAAGATCAATGATTTGCTGTGCCTGGAGCAACAGTTCCGATTGCTGCTCTCGTACGACATTGTTCAATTCCTTCCGTGCCCGGAAAAGCTCGATGACCGAATTAATTCGCCGCTGCACGATGTATGGAATGATTGGTTTGCTGATGACGTCCATAACGCCCAACCGGTAGGCTTCCTTCATCGTACTGTCGCTGGCTTCAGCGGTGATCAGAAAAACTGGGATGCGGGAGGTTATTCTCCGACGTTTCAGATGATTCAGTACTTCCATTCCGTCCATTTCCGGCATGATCACGTCCAGTAAAACGGCACAGTAGGTTTCGGGGGTTGTCAGTATTTTAGTCAAACCAATCTGTCCGTCTTCTGCTTCGTCGATTTGATAGGTGTCGGAAAAAAGGTTATTCAGGATGGCACGGTTGATCTCATCGTCATCGACAATTAGAACAGTATTAGGAAGCATATCCATATCTCTTCTTTCTATCGGAAATAGGTATCTGTACCAGAAAAAAACATTTGCCTGCCAATTAAAATATATTTATATTATAACATGCAATTAACCAGTCATCAAGAGTACAGACGGATTTTGTCGTATAAAAAATAATCCCGGCAGCCGGATTGAAAACCGGACAGCCGGGATATCTGTGTCAAAAAATTTTCTGTCAGTTGTCTATGAAAACACCTGCATTCAAAAGAAAATAATAATTCAAAATATTTATCGCCGCCTATTATTAAAATGCCAGTAGTGGATAGCAAAGCGAATGAAAAATATCATGTAAACAATTACCAACACCAGATAAAGCCAGAAAATGCTGCTTCTGAAAGCACCCTGTGTCCATGCTCTGTCTGTCAGCTGGATCGACAGCTGGGGCAGCAATACGGCCAGAAAGATGCATAACAGGGGAACCATCCTGCCGCGGAAAACCCGTTTCATCATATCCAGCCGGGAGTCATCATCACAGAAAATACCCTCGTCCTCCTTCATTTCTGCCGCTGGTTTTCGGAAATAGCTGTAACCCATAAATTCCAGCAGGTATTCCCAGCCGCAGTCAGCAAACATTTGCAGATATTCCGCCTTATGTGCCAGGCCTTCCTGATTATAATCCAGCTGATACATTACCTTTTCCGGTTTGCATGGTTCAAAGCAGTAGATGCCGGGGAAGTAGACCATAGTAAATTTCCAGCCGCGTTCGTGCATCCAGGAGAGGTATTCCTGTTCCTTTTCGTAATCAAAAATTGTAAAATAGCGGAATTCCTTTTTGTATTCACTCACTGTTGGGCCTCCTCTACGCTGCGGTACAGTCTCTTAATCCGTTTCATTTCGAGTGCCAGCACTTCTTCTCCCAGTTTGGTGATCTGGTAAATCTTGCGTTTATCCTGTTCCTGAACAAACGCAATCAGGCCGTCCTTTTCCATCTTGGACAGGCTGCCGTACATTGTTCCGGGTGCCAGACGGATTTCACCGTCAGTCATTGCTTCTACCCGCTGGATAATCCCGTATCCGTGATTTGGCATTCGCAGGCAGAGCAGGATGTAAAATCCCGTTTCAGTCATTGGAACATAAACTTTTTTAATATGTGCGTCCAACCGGCATTCCTCCTCGTATACTCTGATATTGCCTGCGTAATTTTATTTATTAAGGCGTGACGACTGGTTTTCCATCCTGGTCAAGCAAAGGTGTAAAACCTGCTGCATTTCCGTTTCTATGAAATACATAATTTACACCGGTTGCAGTATCGACCCAGATTTCCACAACGTCAATCAATCCTTGCTGATAAATCTTTACAAAACGTTCCATATCTACTGCCTCCTTATATATCATGGTGCTATATATCGCACCTCTATATATAATATAGCACTGCGATATATCTTTGTCAAGGTTTTTGCCCAAAATCTCTTTTTTTTCATTTTTGTCTATACTTGATCGGAAAAATGTGGTATATTGATAAAAGTCGGACTTTGTAATATCCTGTTGTACCGGCTGCCGCCGGTTCATGGGACAAATGCTGTCCGGTGCAGAGAAAAAGAAAAGGAGTAATTTGTATGACAATTCGCGTAGGCATTATGGGATACGGAAATCTTGGCCGCGGTGTTGAGCTGGCATTGCGTCATAATCCCGATATGGAGCTGAAAGCTGTCTTTACCCGCCGCAATCCTGACAGCGTTCACCTGATGACTGAGGGGGTACAGGTTGTTGAGGCTTCTAAAGCGGTTTCAATGGCAGATCAGATTGATGTCATGATTCTGTGCGGCGGCAGTGCAACCGACCTGCCGGAACAGACTCCCTATTATGCCCAGTATTTTAATGTAATTGACAGTTTTGATACCCATGCACATATTCCGCAGCATTTCGACGCTGTCGATGCTGCTGCCAAAAAGAGCGGCAAGGTTGGTATCATCTCGGTGGGCTGGGACCCTGGCATGTTCTCACTGAATCGCCTGTACGCTGATGCAATCCTTCCGCAGGGAACAAGCTATACCTTCTGGGGCAAGGGCGTCAGCCAGGGACATTCGGACGCAATCCGTCGGATTCCCGGTGTTGTCGACGCGAGACAGTATACCATTCCAGTCCAGAAGGCTCTGGATGAAGTCAGAAGCGGCAGCTGTCCGCAGCTGACCACCCGTGAAAAACATACCCGTGAATGCTTTGTCGTCGCCGAAGAAGGAGCAGATAAGGCAGCCATTGAACAGGCAATTGTTACAATGCCCAACTATTTTGCTGATTACGACACAACCGTTCACTTTATTTCGATGGAAGAAATGAAGCGGGATCACAGCGGCATTCCGCATGGTGGTTTTGTTATCCATACCGGTAAGACCGGTGCCAATGATGAGCATAGTCATACGATTGAATATCGTCTGACGCTTGACTCCAACCCTGAGTTTACCTCATCGGTCCTGGTTGCTTATGCGCGCGCGGCATATCGGATGGCAAAGGATGGACAGACTGGATGCAAGACTGTCTTTGATGTCGCACCGGCCTACCTTTCGTCCAAGGATGGCGTACAGCTTCGCGCTTCCATGCTGTAAAAGTCGGATTTATCCTCTTTTCCCTGTGGAACCTCCTTGTTCCACAGGGATTTTTGTTGAAGTTATCTGTATGGTGTGAGTTGTTATTTACGCATGAATATGCTAAAATGGTAAAAACAGCAGTTTGCTGTCGGAAAACGGAAGATGGTTTCGTTTTGCTGCGCTTTTGACAGCAGGTACTGTTTTGCTGGAATATCAAAAAGAAATGAGGAGTAATGTGTGAGCAGTACAGGCGAAAGCAGCCGAAGCGGGTTTACCAGCCGTATCGGCTTTGTACTTTCCGCGGCCGGGTCGGCAGTTGGTTTGGGCAACCTTTGGCGGTTCCCCTATCTGGCAGCCAAATACGGCGGCGGAATCTTTTTGGTAGTTTATCTGGTCCTGGCGGTAACCTTTGGGTTTGCGCTGATGGTCACCGAGGTAGCGATTGGTCGTAAAACCAAACAGTCCTGTATCGGCGCCTTTCGGTCGCTGAACCGGAAATTCGGATTCCTGGGCTGGATTGCGGCCATTATCCCGGTCATTATCGCACCATATTACTGTGTTATTGGCGGCTGGGTACTGAAATATTTCTTTGCTTTTCTGACCGGTCAGGGAACGGCAGCCGCTGGTGAGACCTATTTTAAAGACTTTATTTCTGTGTCATCGCCTGGTTTGCCGGGGAATCCGATGTTCTGGTTCGGAATTTATATCGTCCTTAACGCGCTGGTTGTCCTGTTTGGTGTACAAAAAGGGGTCGAGAAGGCCAGCCGGATTCTGATGCCGATGCTGGTTGTCCTGATCGTGATTGTGACGATTTATTCGCTGACCCTTCCGGGAGCGCTGGAAGGTGTGCGGTTTTACCTGCTGCCGGATCTGTCCCGCTTTTCGGTGATGACGGTTCTGGGCGCAATCGGCCAGATGTTTTATTCGATGTCACTGGCGATGGGCATTATGATTACTTATGGTTCGTATATGTCCAAGGATGATAATCTGGAACATTCAGTGTCTCAAATCGAACTTTTTGATACCTGTATTGCATTCCTCGCAGGCCTGCTGATTGTACCGGCAGTTGTCGCCTTTTCCGGCGGCGATACGACGCTGGTTCAGCAGTCGGCTGGTTCCGGTTTGATGTTTGGCGTTTTGCCGAAGGTGTTTGATTCGATGCTGTTTGGCGGAGCAGTTGGTGCTGTATTCTTTTTGCTGGTATTGTTTGCAGCTTTGACGTCCTCCATCTCGCTGCTGGAAACGATAGTTTCGCTGGTAGAGGATAACCTTCATTGGAACCGGCGCAAAGCGACAATTATTGTATCGGTTTGCCTGCTGATTTTGGGTATCCCGTCCTGTTTGGGTTATGGTCCGCTCTCGTTCATCAGCATTCTGGGAATGGCATTCCTGGATTTCTTTGACTTTATTTCCAACTCGGTTTTGATGCCGATTGTTGCGTTGCTGACCTGCGTACTGGTCGGGCATATTGTGGGGACGGATGTGGTTTCGTCCGAGGTTAAGCTGAATGGCCATGCCTTTAAACGGGAGAAGCTGTTTAAGGTTATGATTCGCTGGATTGCCCCTATTCTTTTACTGGTGGTTCTGATTTCGTCGGTTGCTGATAAGTTTGCAATTGGCGGGTTTGTTATCTGAAAAATGGCTTGTATAAGTTGGCAGGCTGCCCAGCTGGCTGGAGATTATTCCGGCCAGCTGGGCGTTTTTCTTTTGTTAGGAAAATGGAAAAATATGGATAATTACCTACTTGACAAGTAGGTAATTATGTGGTATCCTTTACTTGTAAACAAAAGACTTCCAATTACAGGGAGGATGTATATAGATGAAAAAGATCATTTACATGGATAACGCTGCAACAACTTCTACCGGCCGTGCCGCGTTGGATGCGATGATTCCGGTATTGGAAAGAGAGTATGGCAATCCATCCAGCCTCCACCAGCTGGGCCAGCAGGCGGCAGATCTGCTGGCGGACGCCCGCAAAAGGGTTGCTGCCTGCATTGGTGCACAGCCGGATGAAATTTATTTTACATCCGGCGGTACCGAGTCGGATAACTGGGCGATTACGCAGTTGGCACGGACAGGTGCCGCCAAAGGAAAGAAACATATTATTTCGACCGCGTTTGAGCATCACGCAGTCCTGCATACTTTGAAACGACTGGAAAAGGAAGGGTTTGAGGTAACCCTTCTGGATGTTCACCAGGACGGCATTGTCCGGGTGGACGAACTGAAGGCAGCAATCCGGCCGGATACCTGCCTGGTTACGGTGATGTATGCCAACAATGAGATCGGTACCATTCAGCCGATCGCGGAGATCGGGGCCGTCTGTCGGGAACAGGGTATTCTGTTTCATACCGACGCAGTACAGGCGGTTGGACACCTTCCGATCGACGTTGTGAAGGAAAACATTGACCTGATGTCGATGTCGGCCCATAAATTCCATGGCCCCAAGGGAATCGGTGCCCTTTACTGCCGTCGGGGAATCCGGCTGACCAACTTTATTGAAGGGGGCGCGCAGGAGCGGAATCGCCGCGGCGGTACTGAAAATCTGCCGGCTATCTGTGGGATGGCGGCAGCACTGGAAAATGCCTGTTCGGGAATGGAAGAGCGGTCGAAAACCGTTTCAGCGATGCGGGACCGGATTATTGATGAGGTTGTGCAGAACATCCCGTATGTCCGGGTAAACGGCGACCGGGAAAAAAGGTTGCCTGGCAACGTGAATATCTGCTTTGAAGGGATTGAAGGTGAGTCGCTGCTGCTGCGGCTGGATCTGGAGGGAATCTGTGCATCGTCCGGTTCGGCGTGCACCTCCGGTTTGCTTGATCCCAGCCATGTACTGCTGGCCATTGGATTGCCCAAAGAAATCGCGCATGGTTCATTGCGGCTGACGCTTGATGAAGAAAATACCGAAGAAGATGTGCAGCATCTGCTTGAGGTGCTGCCGGGGATTGTATCCGGGCTGCGGGAGATGTCCCCGGTCTGGGAAGAAATGATGAATAAGAACAGCTAAGATATATAGAAAGGATGTGCCCCAATATGGCAATGGGATACAGTGAAAAGGTACGCGATCATTTTGCAAATCCGCGCAATGTCGGCAAGCTGGAAAATGCGGATGGCATCGGTGAAGTCGGTAATGCCGTCTGCGGCGATATCATGAAAATCTATCTGAAGATTGACGGGGATATCATCACCGATGTCCGGTTTAATACCTTCGGATGCGGTGCTGCCATTGCAACCAGTTCAATGGCGACCGAGATGATCAAGGGAAAACCGATTTCTGAAGCACTTCAGCTGACCAATCATGCGGTTGTGGAGGCGTTGGATGGACTGCCTCCAGCAAAGCTGCACTGTTCGGTGCTGGCTGAGGAAGCGGTTAAAGCGGCAGTTGCAGACTATTACCGGAAGAAGGGCTTACCCATACCGGAGGCATGTGTTGCTTCCTGCGGCGGGGACTGCGGGCACTGCTGTGGATAACAGATGGGTAAAGGGGCGGTACTGACAGATACCGCCCCTTTGACTTTTTCATATCTCTGTGGTACAATATAAAGTAGATTTGGAGAAAAGAGACCACAGGATATGGAAGGGAAGGGAGAAAATGCTGAATTGGCGCGAGATTGGCGCGGAAGAACGGAAGGACTGGTTTGATACCAGACTGTGCCGGGATTTCCCCGCTGATGAGGTAAAACCGTTTGAACTGCTGGAAAAGCTGTGTGTACAGGGTGTTTATCATTGCTATATGTTTTATGAACAGCCGGAAACGCCGGTGGGATATGCCTATCTGATGACAGCGGGCAGATATACCCTGCTGGACTATCTGGCTGTTGAACCATCTATGCGCGGCGGTGGGTATGGTTCGCAGATTCTTTCCATTCTGGTGGGAATGCTGCCGGAAGGGAATACCCTGATGATCGAAGCGGAGAACCCGGCTTGCGCGGTAAGTTTGGAAGATCGCAGTGTTCGGCTTGCACGGGTACGGTTTTATAAAAAAGCCGGGATGCGGATGACCGAGGTGTTGGAAAAGGAGTTCAATGTTGAATTTCGTATTCTGACCGGAGGGGCGGAGTTGCCTGACCGCGAAGTCGCGGACGGATTATCGGCTGTTTATGCAGCGATGCTGCCGGATACCGTATTCCGCCAGCAGTTTCAGGTGTGGATTCCCTAGAAAGCTAAACGGCGGATCTGCCGGTATGAATAACAGAGACGCTGTGCAGCAGGGACTGTATGGCGTTTTTTGTTTGGACGATTTTCCGGTAATTAATTAGTTAGCCTAACAAATTCCAAATATATTTTTGATAAATTTCACAAAACGGCTATCAATTCAAAAATGAACATGATATAATGAAAATACCAATTAACAAACTAAGGGGGAGTACCGGCCTTCCGGGCTTTCCGTACATCATAATCAACATGAAAGGAAGATGAAAACGATGGCTTTGGGTAAGATTCTTGTGACAGATGATGATAAGAACATCTGCGAGCTGCTCAGACTGTATCTTGAAAAGGAAGGTTATAGTGTCATTCTGGCGCATGACGGCGAAGAGGCACTGTTAAAATTTGAGACGCTGCATCCCGATCTGATCCTGCTGGATATTATGCTGCCGGGACTGGACGGATGGCAGGTTTGCCGTGAGGTCCGTAAAAAGAGTCAGGTCCCGATCATTATGCTGACGGCTAAGGGTGAGACTTTTGATAAGGTACTGGGACTGGAACTGGGCGCTGACGACTATGTTGTCAAACCTTTTGATACCAAGGAGATTGTCGCACGGATCAAAGCCGTCCTCAGAAGGGTTGGTCAGAATAACCAGGCTTCTGATATCAAGGAAGTCAGCTATGACAAGCTGGTTGTCAATATGACCCGCTATGAGCTGAAGGTGGACGGCAA
>DCTE01000171.1:0-2288 GCA_002329405.1 Ruminococcaceae bacterium UBA1448
CACCCTTTCTGAACTGATGCAGTTGGACCCGGTTTATAAAATGCCGTAAGGAGTGAAGATATGTCTGTTGATCAGATCATCCGGCAGGCGGTAACTGAGCTGTCCGCCCTGCCATTTGTCCAGGCAGTTGTTTTGGGTGGTTCAAGGGCGACCGGAACCGCAACGGAAAACTCCGATCTGGATATCGGGATCTATTATGACCGTGAAATTGACCTTACCGCGCTGAATCAGGCCGCCGCGCGGTTGGATGACCA
Source organism: Ruminococcaceae bacterium UBA1448 (assembly GCA_002329405.1). GTDB lineage: Bacteria > Bacillota > Clostridia > Oscillospirales > Ruminococcaceae > Faecivivens. The sequence continues at coordinate 255 of DCTE01000171.1, forward strand.
GCATCGCAGCGACCTTGTCTGTGGTGAAGGCGGCTGGGGGCCCTGGGTCAACTGCGGCGGCTGGCTGACAATCGACGGCCTTCCGACTGACCTGATTCTGCGGGACCTTCGCCGGGTCGAAAATATCTGTACTGACTGCGACAAGGGCATTTTCAGTATAAATTACCACACCGGACATCCACATGCTTTCCTCAGTGTCATCTACCGGGGAGAGCTTGCCCGCTGCAAGATACTGTTTGCCCGTGACGAGTCATTCATCCAGCTGAAACAGACAGCCCAAAATTATCCTGAACCCCTGCGTCAATCGCTTCTTTCGAACTTTTCGTTTGAAGCGGAATTCTCAAGAATGCTCGCGCAAAAGGCGTCTGCAAACAATGACCTGTACTACCTGCATGGACATCTCTTCCGCTCAGTATCCGCCTGCAATCAATTGCTGTTTGCATACAACCGCGTGTACTGCCTGAATGAGAAAAAAGCACCCGCTCAGATTGAAACCATGCCGGTTCACCCGAATGACTACCAGCAGAAGGTCAACCGTATTTTCTCTTCTCTCCCTCAACTGAGCGTCAAACTGCTCGGTGAGCTGTGTGAGGAAGTGATTCAGATCATTCAAAACTGAATGGCATATAAGACAAAAGCACCCGATCCTGAACAGATAGGGTGCTTTCCTGTTATGCAAAAAACTGACTTACAGGGTGACAATCTCGCCCATGACATTGCCGGCACAGCCAGCAGCATTCGCCTCATCGGTGTCGATATGCATAGCCAGCGCATAGTTCTTGCTGACGCGGCAGACAACATCACCGAATACAACGCTTCTGCCGTTGGTGTCGACCTTGACCCAAACGACATCTTTGTCTTTGATGCCCATTTCTTCCGCATCAGCGGGGGTCAGATGGATATGACGCTTCGCAACGATAACGCCCTCGCTCAGCTCAACCTCGCCGCAGGGGCCAACCAGCTTGCAGGGTGCAGAACCGGCAACGTCACCAGACTCACGGACAGGAGGAACAACGCCCAATGCACGTGCATCGGTGAAGGAGACCTCAATCTGGTCAGCAGATCTTTCCGGGCCAAGGATGGAACATTTCAGCGAGCCTTTGGGGCCGACAACGGTGACCTTTTCTTCGCATGCAAACTGGCCGGGCTGAGAAAGGTCTTTTTTATTGTGCAGAACTGCGTCTGCGCCGAACAGGGTAGCCAGGGTTTCTTTGGTAACATGAACATGTCTTGCGGAAGTTTCAACGATAAACTGTTTGGACATAATGATAACATTCCTTTCTGATTTTCGGGGAGAAAAACCCTCTCACAATTCATATTATAAAACTATTTGCCGAAAATTGCAAGGGTATCTTTATGATACAGCCGAAGTTACATTGAGAAACGAAAACCTTGTACCGGTCCGTTCAGACTGTCCGGCTCAGCGCAGCTGAACCCGCCGGATTCCGGTGCACAGCCCGTTTCTGGCAAGATCTAGGACAACCCCTTCCAGCTTGCAGTCTCCATCCGGGACATGAAAACGGGTCGGCATATGGGTCGTCATTTTGCGAACAATATCCTCCGGGCAGGTTCCAAGAATGGAACGGACCGGACCAGTCATCCCAAGGTCAGAGATATATCCCGTCCCCTTTTCGAGAATCTGCTCATCCGCCGTCTGGACATGGGTATGCGTCCCAACGACCGCTGACACCCTGCCATCCAGATAATACCCCATTGCCATCTTTTCACCAGTCGCTTCGGCGTGAAAATCTACAATTGTATAGGTCGCAGGATGTTCCCGAATAATGCGGTCAACCGTTTTGAACGGATCATCCAGCGGTTCCAGATATACCAGCCCCAAAACGCTGATCACCAGCATCGTATAACTCCCGCCATCCAGAACAAACCAGCCCTCACCATACGGACAGTCTGGATAATTCGCAGGCCGGAGCAGGTTTGGATGATCGGGCAGATAATCATAAATCTCCCGCCGCTTAAATGAATGGTTGCCGCCGGTCAGCACGTCAACACCGCTGTCAAACAGGTGTCCGGCTT
>DCTE01000171.1:2306-26537 GCA_002329405.1 Ruminococcaceae bacterium UBA1448
AACGTCAATTTTCTCCGCCCGTTTGAAAGAGGGCAGCTTCTCCCGGACAAAATTACATCCCGGCGCGCCGACGACATCCCCGATCATCAGTACCCTCATGCCTGGCCTCCGTCCTGCTGCGAAACATCAATGCTATCCCGCAGTGCCACCAGTTCACTTTCGCTGAACCGGTATTTCTTCTCACAAAAATGACAGCAAACTTCGGCACTGTGATCTTCCCGGATGATCTCATCCAGCTCCTTTTTCCCTAATGACCGCAGCATCTCTTCGGTCCGCTCCCTTGAACAGCCGCATCGGTAAACAGGCAGGTACTCATCCAGAATATCCGGCTCCAGCCCATCCAGCAGCTTCATGACAATATCCTGCGGAGTCATCCCGTCCCGAATCATCGACGATACCGGCGGCAAGTCCTTCAAATTATCTTCCAAACGGTCGATAACCTTTTCGTCGGCAAACGGCAGCAGCTGCACCAGAAATCCCCCCGCAGCCTGTACCGACAGATCAGGATTGTNNCGCATAATAATTGGTGATATCCTCGGCGATCTCACCCGAAACAATCGGAACCTGTCCGATGTACGGCTCTTTCAGCCCCATCTCCCGAATAATGGAAAGGGTTCCATCCCGTCCGACTGCACCGCGGACATCCAGCTTGCCCAGCTGATTCAGCGGCAGTTCGACCACTGGATTGGTCACCGAAACTTTGACATTTCCCTGTGAATCGGATACTGCAAGCAGTACGCCGGCTGGCCCGCCGCCATCCAGCCGCAGGGTCAGCGTATCCTTCTCCGCTTTGAGCAGTACCCCCATCATCGAAGCTGCCGCCGCCAGCCGTCCGGCCGCAGCTGTTACAACCGCCGAGGTATGATGCACCTGTTCAATCCGGGCGACGATGTCCGTTGCGGAAATCGCCATCGCCATCGCCGAACCATCGCGCGAAAGCGCACGGGTAATTCTTCCCATTTTAATTTCTCTTCCTTTCTTTTCCTTAAACCGCAAAAGTGAACAGCAGTTATCCCGCTGTCCACTTCCCTGCCCGCATCTGCGGGAATCTGATGTTTCTTTTTATCCACGGTCCGCATGACGGGCTACATAAATCAGCCGCTGAGAATCCTCCTTTGGAGAATCAAAACTGTCGGCATGGTACACCGCTTCCAGACACAGCCCATACCTTGCAAGCGAATCGGTAATCTGTCCGTGCGTATAGCCACGCTCGGCAAAATGGTCTTCCATCCGGGTGTAAGTGCCATCATCATCCCGGACAAAGATATCCAGATCCATCTCGGTCAGATAATCCGGTCCCGGTGTATTCTGCCAGACACAGTAGATATCATCCAGATCATAGACAAAGGTATTCCCCGCCAGCACCTGCTCATGTTTATACACGCTATTGACATCAAAGACAAATACGCCATCCCGATTGAGGAACAGTGCCACCCGTTCAATCGCACGGTCAAAGTCCCGATAATCGGTCAGATGATTCAGCGAATCCAGCGTCGAGATCACGACATCCACCTTTCCCGGCAGATCCAACTCAGTCATGCTCTGGGCAATATAGGTGATATCCGCCCCCGACTGCATCCGCTTATCCATCGCTTCAGTCAGCATCTCATAAGATGAATCGGCACCAATCACGTCATATCCGAGTGCCGCCATCACCTCGCACATTGTCCCAGTCCCACAGCCCAGATCAAGCAGTACGCCTTTTTTCCCGCCATGCCGCCGGATACATTCGTCCAGATAGCGTCCCCGCGCCGGATAATCAATTTCCAGCGTCAGCCGGTCATATACCCCGGCAAAGCTGACATATCCGCTCACTGAGGCCCTCCTTACTGCTCTTTATCTGCGTCCAGCCGGTCAAAAACCACCTTATACCCGTCACAGCCGTAATCCAGCGAACGTTTTACACGGGAGATGGTCGCGGTCGACGCACCAGTCGAAGCAACAATATCCGAATAAACCTTTTTTTCACTCAGCATTTTTGCCACATGAATTCGCTGGGACATCGCCTTGAGCTCGGGGACGGTGCAGAGATCTTCAAAAAAATTATAGCACTCTTCCATCGTCTGAAGTTTGAGGATCGCATCAAAGAGAAATTCTACATTCAATTCGCGAAGCTTTTCGTTCATCAACAGACCAGCCCTTTCTTTATATATTCATTCGCCAATCAAGCCGGAAAACCTGACTGCCAATGCTGGCGGCAAACTGTCCGGCATCCTTATCATATTTTAATACTTCACAATATGAAAGTCAAGTCCTTTCCCAAAACTTTCGTCCATGAAAGCAAATTTCGCATAATTCCGTCATTCTGACGAATCTTGCGGAAGTAATTTGTCATTTGAGACGAATTGTGGTATAATATCATTGGAAATCGTATCCATAGCTGGATATAAGGACAAATCATGAAGGAGGGAGAGGTCTGTTTCAGGGCAAAATACTGATCGACGCCGACGCCTGTCCGGTACGGCAGCTGGTCAGGGCAGAAGCTCAAAAGCAACATATTCCGCTGATTCTGGTCGCAGATGACAGCCATCTGCTGGAAGATGACTATGCTACCGTCATAACCGTTAGTCAGGGAGCCGATGCTGCCGACTACAAACTGATTGAGCTGGCTTCCCCTGGAGACCTGATCATCACCCAGGATTACGGGGTCGCGTCGATGGCGCTGGGAAAAGGCGCATTCGCGCTCAGCAACGAAGGGTTGATTTTTACCGCAGACAATATTGACCAACTGCTTTTTGAGCGGTATTTGGGACGCCGTCTGCGGGAAACCGGCAGAAAAAGCCCCAAGCACCGCCCCCGCTCAGCTGCTGACGACCAGGCATTTCTCCACTCGCTGACATCCATCCTGCGGCAGGGCGGTCGGCCTGCCGCAATGTCCAAAAATAATCCACTGGAAAGAGAGGGATATTCCCATGACCCAACAACAGATTGAGCGCATCAACGAACTGGCAAAAAAGAAAAAAACGGCCGGCTTGACCGCTGAAGAAGAACAGGAACAGCTCCGGCTCCGCCGGGAGTATATCGACAGTTTCCGTGCAAGCCTGCGCGCCCAGCTGGACAATACCATTATCGTAGAACCGGACGGAACCCGGCACCAATTGAAGAAAAAAGACAACTGACCGTTTCCGCGGCCAGTGCAAGAAAGGACATTATCACTATGCTGAAAGATCATGCAATCATCTTTGATCTGGATGGAACACTTCTGGATACACTCGACGACCTGACGGCCAGCGTCAACGCTGCAATGAGCGCCTGCGGCCTGCCGCCCCACAGCCGGGAAGAGGTGCGGAATTTCGTCGGCAACGGGGTCATGCTGCTGATTGAACGCTGTCTGGAAGGCGGGCAGCTAAACCCCCATTTCAAAAAAGCGTACGGTACCTTCCGACTGCATTATGCCGCCCACTGCCAGGCACATACCGCACCATACGATGGAATCATTCAGCTGTTGGGCAAGCTGAGGATACAGGGCGTCCCGGTCGCTGTTGTTTCCAACAAGTTTGATGCTGCGGTCAAAAAGCTGTGCGATACCTATTTCAATGGCCTTGTACTGGTGGCAATCGGTGAAAAGGATGGCATCAACAAAAAACCCGCTCCTGATACTGTCCTTGCCGCCCTCAAACAGCTGAAAATGCCGGTTGAATCGGCCATCTATGTCGGCGACTCGGAAGTCGATATCCAGACCGCCAAAAATGCGGGGACCGGTATAGTTTCAGTCTGCTGGGGATTNNCCTGATCAGCTGTATCAGATGTTGGTCGAAACCGCTGATGAAATGGAAAAGGCCGATGCCTGATAACTTTATTGCGGAAAAGCTCCTGTACTGCGGATAAAACCGCTTCACAGGAGCTTTTTTCATCTCTTTCCAAGTCGGAATACCCTCTCGGCCAAAGACAGTGTTTCTTCAACCGTTCTGGATTCATCCCGTAAAATCACAGAAAACCCCGAATGCAAAAACCGGTTGTAGTTTTCCTGTGAGTTGATTCTTTTCAGACATGNNCATTGCCTGACTTGGGTTCTCCTCTTTCAGCAGCAACTGATATAAAAACTGCTTTTCTTTATCCGGCCTGTCAAAAAATCGGTTCACCGATATCTCCGGGTCTGCCAGCATGATCAGGACATGCTCCCTATCCGATATATTCGATAAAACATCGGTTGGGATATTGGTATCGACGAACACCTTTTTATCCTGCTTTGATAAGTCCTCCAGGATCTTTAACTCTAAAACTGTGCATTCCCTGATACATCCATTTATCCAGGCTTCGTATTCATCTGGCGTTCTCCTGACAAATTTACGCCAGTCATCCAAATCCCTGGCATACGTCAAATTGGGAAACTCAGCACTGTTCAGCCTGGCAAGAAGGGTATCCTGATAATTCTCTTCACAGGCAATGCCGTCATATTTCTCCGCCAATGCTTTAACAATCGTCGATTTTCCGGCATATGCAGTGCCGTTGACAAAATAAACATGCGCAAATTTCATGTCAGATCTCCCACTCTCTTCCCCTTCCCCAAACAGACAGGAGAGCGAAAACGTCTGGCGTCCCCGCTCCCCTGCAATCATCCGTTATTTCAGTGCCATCGTTTTATCATATGCCGCTTTAACAGCATCCATCCCGAGTGCCCGGAAACCGCCTTTTTCCAGTGCGTGCACACCGGCAATCGTCGTTCCACCGGGCGAACAAACATCATCCTTTAGCTGACCGGGATGTTTGCCGCTTGTAAGCACCAGTTCGGCTGCACCGGACAGCGTTTTTGCAGCCAGCTGCAAAGCCTTTGCGCGCGGCAGTCCGCATTCGACACCACCGTCAGCCAGTGCTTCAATAAACAGATAGACAAACGCAGGCCCGCACCCGGAAACAGCACTTCCCGCGTCAATCAGCGACTNNCGCCAGAAAATCCTTCCACTGTCCCTCTTTGACGTCCATTCCGTCATACAAAATGACCCCTTTGCCAATCGAAACCGGCGTATTCGGCATAATGCGGATAACCGGCGCCGCTGTCCCAGATAAGGAACGGATCTTCTCCATCGACTGTCCGGCTGCCATCGTGACCAGGACAAATGACTCTCCCTTTGCGGTACGCGCCTGCAATACCGGCGCAATCTCCGCCATCATCCCCACCAGCATCTGCGGCTTGACTCCCAGCACAACAAAATCCTGTGCCGCTGCATCCGCGTTTGTTCCGACTTTTGCGCCCAACCGGTCAGCCAGTGTTTCTGCCTTTTCGCGGGAATGATCAGCCAGCAGCAGGTTGCCGCCGCCAACCGCCTTTGCGGCTGCCATTGCCAGTGCGCCGCCCATATTCCCCGTTCCGATAAATCCGAATGTTGCCATCCTGAATCCCCGTCCTTTCGCCTTTCCGGTCAGCGGATCTGTCCGTTGCCATGAATAATATATTTATAGGTCATCAGCTCACCCAACCCCATCGGGCCGCGGGCGTGCAGTTTCTGGGTCGAAATGCCCATCTCGCATCCCAGCCCAAACTCGCCGCCATCGGTAAAGCGAGTGGAGCAATTGACATATACCGCCGCAGAGTCCACTAATTTCGTAAACCGGTTTGCATGCTCTTCTGTCCGGGTCAGGATTGCCTCACTGTGGCCAGTCGAATGGGCGGCAATATGTGCGATCGCATCATCGACGCTGTCCACTACGCGAACAGCCAGGATGTAATCCAAAAACTCAGTGTCAAAATCCTTTTCACCCGCGGGCGTCCCATCAATAACCGCCGCTGCACGTTCATCCAGCCGCAGTTCGACCGGAACCAGTCCAGCAGCTGTTCTCTCGTCGACCAGCCGTTTTTTCAGGGCCGGCAGGAACTGATCCACAACCGCGCTGTGAACCAGCAATACCTCTTCGGCATTGCAAACCGACGGACGCGATGCCTTCGCGTTTTCAATAATATCCACCGCGCGGTCAAGGTCAGCACTGTCGTCGACATAAATATGGCAAATTCCGGTACCGGTCTGGATGCAGGGGACCTTTGCCTGTTCAACGCAGGCGCGAATCAGCCCCGCGCCCCCTCTTGGAATCAGCAGGTCGACCAGCCCAACCGCACGCATCAGCTCATACGAGCTCTCACGAGTGGTATCCTCGACCAACGAAACCACCGTTTCCGGCAGGCCAACTTCCTTCAATCCTTCCCGCAATGCCTTGACGATAGCAAAACCAGAACGGAACGCCTCTTTCCCGCCCCGCAGTACACATGCGCTCCCCGCTTTGATGGCGAGTGCCGCCGCGTCAGAAGTAACGTTCGGCCGGGATTCATAAATGATCGCAATAACACCCATCGGAACCGCGGTCTTTTCAATCACCAATCCATTCGGACGTTCCATTCGCTCCAACACCCGCACCGGGTCAGGCAGCGATGCAACCTCCCGAATGCCGTCCGCCATTCCTTTTATCCGTTCAGGAGTCAGCCGGAGACGGTCAAGCATAACGGGTGAAATCGAGCCCTTTGCCGCCTGCATATCCTTTCCATTCTCTTGAAGGATATTGGGCGCATCTCTTTCAAGTGCATCCGCCATTGAAAGCAGTGCTGCGTTTTTCTGATCGGTTGTCAGCGTCAGCAGCGAAGGAGCGGCAGCTTTTGCCGCAAGCAGGATTTGCTGTGTTGTCATCGGAATTCCTCCTTGTCAGATAGTGGGTCATTCTTCAGTTTGTCTGCGATCTTTTTCCTTATCCCTGGCAGCGTAAAAACGGGTGCCGACTGGCTGTCCGTCCAGCAGGTCATACAACAGGCCTGGTTTGGCACCGTTGGCAATCACCATATCTATTCCAACAGCATTGACAATTGAAGCAGCTTTTAATTTGGTTGCCATCCCGCCAGTTCCAAGATTGGAGCCTTTCCCGCCGGCCAGTGCCAGGACATCCGGCGTCAATTCAAGTACATCATGAATCAGTTTGGCTTCCGGGTTTTTGTGCGGGTCAGCCGTGTACAGTCCGTCGATATCTGAGAGCAGGATCAGCAGATCTGCACCGACCGCCGTCGCAACCAGTGCGCCCATTGTGTCATTGTCGATCTCAATCTCTTCGGTCGCGACCGAGTCATTTTCGTTGATGATCGGCAGCGCGCCCAGTTCCAGCAGCCGATTGAGGGTGTTTTCAAAATTCTGCCGGTGCTGGTCATCCTGCAAGTCCAGGGCAGTCAGCAGAATCTGGGCAACTGTATGGTTATATTCGCCAAACTCCTTATTATATGTATACATCAATTCACACTGTCCGACCGATGCTGCTGCCTGTTTGGTCGGGATATCGTGGGGACGTTCATTCAGCGACAACTTACCAATTCCCATACCAATTGCGCCGGACGACACCAGTATGATCTGATGCCCGGCATTTTTCAGGTCACTCAGCACCCGGCAAAGTTCGGCCATTCTGCGGATATTCAGCTGTCCGGTCGAATGTGCGAGGGTTGAGGTACCAATTTTCACTACGATTCTCATATCGTGATTTTCCTTTCAAGCGTGGAACTGGGGCAAAACCTGTCATACCATTATTCCACCGGTGATACCTCTTCAGTATACACGTTTCTATCCAAAATGTAAAGTGGGACGGCAGATTTCAGTCAGACTTATCTGCTGAATTTACCGTCCCAAAATACACAATTCTATCGGGTATCCGTATTTTATCCCATCACCCGGTCAAGAAAATAGCGCCATTGTTTCCGCCACCAGGGCCAGTCATGATCGACGTCATAACCCCAGTAATCGATCCAGGCAGGAATCCCTTTCTGACAGAGCACCTCGTCCAGTTCCCTTGTACCAACCAGCATCAGGTCTTCCCAGGCACCCTGGCCGACACAGATGATGATTTTGGACTGACGGTACAGCTCCATATACGGATGGTCAGCCGGCATGTTGCGGAGGGAATGGACCGGCGAGTTCATGTACATGTTTTCATCAAAATAGCCGTGAATCATCAGCGTCGGATCGTATATACCCGACATTGCGATCACTACATCAAACAGATCAGGATGGCGGAAAAAGAAATTCGCGGCATGATAAGCCCCCATCGAACAACCGGTTACCATTGCTTTCTGCCCCGAACCGTTGATCTCCATCATCCGCGGATACAGCTCGTCAATCACATAATGAAACCACTGTTCATGCAGTGCCATCCGGCGGCCGGGGTCTCCCCATTCATCCGACCAGGTCTCCGCATCAATCGTATCAAACGAAAACAGCTGCAACTTTCCGGCTTCAATTTCCGGTCCGCAGACATCCACCATTCCGAAATTTTCAAAGTCAAAATACCGTCCATTCTGAGATGGGACGACCAGCACCGGTTTCCCACCGTGACCGTAAACTTTGAATTCCATATCCCGTCCAAGACAGTTGGAATACTCTTTATAGACTCTTGTCTCCATCCGGGGCCTCCTTAAACCTCTGCCGAAACGTACTCTTCAAACTGTGCCAGCTGTTCAGCTGTGTCCAGTTTGGCAATGTAGAACCGGTCACCCATCGCACCGGCAAGCGCAGGATCGAGTACGCCGGTCATCATAATCTGATTGCGCCAGCGGGACATAACTTCATCAAGAGTATGAACATAGTGCTTTTCATCCCTGCGGCCCACATGCGCACCATAAAACTTCTCGGGATAATCCGGCAGTGTCAGGCGGTCAAAACAAACCATATCCGCCCAGCATTTATAAAAATCAGTCGAGCAGGCATAGTTGATCATCTCAGGTGTAAAGCCGCCGGACGGACGCATATTGACTTCCAATCCGACAATATCGCCTTTTTTACCCAGCCCATCCTTGTCTTCCAGCAACCGGAAAAATTCCAGATGCGTGCAGCGGCTTCTGACGCCAAACGCCTTGACACAGGCACGGCCGGCGGCGCGGACATCGTCTGCCAGCGTCTGAACAATATAAAAATAAACCTTGCTCCGATCATTGACCGAGTCCATGATCGAAACGGGCGTGATATTACCAGTCTCCAGCAGCGGAATACCATGCGAATCAATAATCGAGTCATACGAGCAGATCTCGCCATTGACAAACTCTTCCATAATGTACTGGGTCGACCAGCCGGAAGCGTAAAATTCCCGCAGCTGCTTTTCATCTTTCAGCTTATAGGTCGCGTTGGAACCGACACCGTTGTCCGGTTTTACTATAACCGGATAGCCAACTTCCGAAACAAACTTCAATCCGTTTTCCAGCGTATCCACCAGGTGATAACGGGCAGTCGGAATACCAGCCTGTTTATAATATGCTTTCATCGCCGATTTGTGCTTGATCTTTTCCATATCAGCGGTCTTCTGACCAGTCGCGATGTTAAAATCGGTGCGCAGTGCAGCGTCCTGCTCCAGCCAGTATTCATTATTGGATTCCAGCCAGTCGATCTTTCCATACTTGAATGTGAAAAATGCGACCGCGCGCAGCATCTCGTCATAGTTTTCCATATTCGAAACACGGTAATATTCCGTCAGCGATTCTTTGAGTTCGTCGCACAGTTCTTCATACGGAGCGTCTCCGATTCCCAGGACATTCGCGCCATTGCGGGCAAGCTCCTGGCAAAAGCGATAATAGTTGGTCGGAAAGTGCGGGGAAACATAAATGACATTCATCCCATCAGATCCTTTCATCTGTCGCCCAATTACCTGTTCTCTGCACAGCCGGGCAAAGTATATTGTTTACATAATATCACAAATTGCAGTAATTTGCAATCCTGAAAAATAAATTGTCGATATTTTCGAACAACAAATGGCTATACAAACCGTTTTCGCCATGTTATACTGATAAAAAACGCTGGAGGTTATCGCAATGAAACTGTCACCCGGTATGAGAATTCAGGATATTATTTACAATACCCCCTTGAGTTCCAATCAAAGTCTTGCTGGCCAATCTGCCGGACATAAAACCCTGCTGCTTTTTTTGCGGTACTATGGCTGCACCTTCTGCCAGTACGACATGCTGCTGCTCAAAGAACAGTATGACAGAATCCGTGCAACAGCCGGCGAGGTCAAAGTTGTCCTTCAGTCCGACCCTACCCTGCTGGCGGACGAGCTTGGCTCGCCGGAAGTTTATCCATTTGAAATCATCTGCGACCCTGATGGAACACTTTACAAACTTTTTGAAGTTAATCCTGCTGCATCTATGGCTGAACTGGGCGGTGGTAATGTACTGGAAAAAATTAAGGCTGCAAAAGAACGCGGTCTGAGCCATGGACGGTACGAAGGAATCGAAGAACAACTACCTGCCACCTTTGTGATAGATGGTGATTTGTCCGTCACTTACGCACATTATGGTGTAAACGGCGGCGATATTCCTGACGTCGATCAGATCGTTGAACTGTTGAAATAACCCAATAACAATCGCCAGCAAAAAACCGGAGCGCATCAAACGCCCCGTTTTTTTGCTGTTGTCATATTTTCATCCTTCTGTCACTGCCCGTCATTACCCAATAACTGACGGCGGTAATCACTCGGACTCACACCAGTCGCTTTTTTAAATATCGTCGAAAAATAGGAATAATAATCAAACCCGGTCCGCATCGCAACATCAGTCAGCGGCACAGAACCATCTGCAAGCAATACCTTTGCTTTTTCGATCCGCACCTGTGAAATATAGTCATTCAGTGCGATACCCGTTTCCTTTTTGAACAGCTTAGCAAGATAATCTGGATTCAAAAAGACCAACGCTCCCAAATCTGCCTTGGTAATATGCCCGGCAAAATGCTCGTCAATGTATTTTTTCACTGTTCCGATGATGGTATTGCTGCGGCTGGATTCATTTAGGACAGCAACTACCGCATTGGACGAAAAACTTACCCATTTGAGCATGTCAATCAAGGATACCGTCGCATGGCGGGTCAGCTGTTTGGCCGCAGGTTGACCAAACAGCTGGTGCGCTTCAATGTGCCGTTCGGTCAGAACAGAATAAAGAATCTGGGTAAAGTCATATTGAAATTCCTGCAACAATTCCAGTGTGATCTGCGCTCGTGGGAGAGATGAAAAATACTCTTTGACCGCACTCACCGTCTGAAAGGACTGCCCTCCTGCCAGCAAACCGGATACCCGTTCAAAATCCATCCGCGCCGGCTTGGATGACTGAGGTTGTTCTCCTCTCAAAGACAGTTTATGTACCCCTGAGATCTCGGTCACATTCGCGCGGTCTTTTTCCTCCAACTGTTCAACCGCATCCGCAATCTGTTCCAGATACAGCGGGACATCATAATACAGATTCATTCCAAACTGAAAAACCTGACGGAACAATCCGACCAGTTCTCCCAGCTTTTTCTCAAACCCTTTGAGATCCTTTTCGTCCAGCATAACAACATACACTGCCCGGCCATTCTGCTGCTCAAGCGGGACAATATGATCAGAATTGGTTGTCCCGAACAATACCTCCGACACGACATTGTAAACACAGTAGTCCAGCTCCTGCGCAGNNGCCCCAGCTGAACAGTACAAAGTACCGGCATCGTTTGTGGCAAACCTTCCGGCAGCTGCGCACCAAACCACCTGAGCAGCCGGTCACCCGCTGCCCGTCGGATCGCTTCCCGCTCTGGCGGAATCACCCGATGAATCAGATCCAGCCAGAACTGCCGCCAAAGCAGTCCGCTGTTCTCCTCCCAGTATCGGCCATAATCAACATACCGCTTCTGAATACGCTGTGTTTTGACGATATTGACGGCCCGTCGAATGGCGTCTTCCAATTCCTGAGCAGATGCCATTTTGGAAACAAAATCCACCGCCCCCAATTTGATGACTGTCTGAGCATAATCAAACCGGGTATGATTGGTCAGAAAAATATTCGGTGTCTCCAATCCCCGATCCCGTACCCATTGCAGCAGCTCCATCCCACTGCCGCCCGGCATTTCAATATCACACAGCAACAGATCGACCGGCTCCGACTGAATAATCTGGCGCGCAGCGGCAGCACTTGGCGCCGTCAGCCGGGTATCAATCTCCATCTTCTCCCAGTCAATTGTTTTCAACAGCATTTCGATCATACTGCTGTCATCGTCAATAATCAGAATTGTCAACGGTTATTCCTCCATATGATTTTGCCCGGTGCGGAATGGAAGCAACAGTTCTACCCTCGCACCCGACGGTACGGCATTGGACAGCCGCAGGGTCGCCTTGTCTTCATACAGCAGCCGGAGCGTCCGCTTAACATTACGGATACCGATATGCTTTTCGCTTGGGTCATCCAGCCATGCAGGATCATTGAACCGGCTCAAAAACTCTTCCGGGAACCCAGTGCTGTCATCCTCTATCGCCAGGTACAGGCTATCCTGCGTGACCTGCGCACTGATAAACACCGAAAGCATCGTCTCCATTGAAAGAGCATGTTTAATGCAATTCTCAACAAATGTATAAACAATAAATGCCGGCATTTCACACTTGAGGGCTTCATCTGGCAGATCAGCCATCAGCAGTACCGAATTTGGATGCTGAAGGTTCTGCATCGCAACATAATTCTCAATATGGTCCATCTCGTCACCAAGGGTAACGTTTGAAACATGCCGCCGCAGCGAATAACGAACATACCGGCCAAGATATCCGGTAAAGTCATACATGTTGTCGTATTGGCCCAGCTTGACAAAGTTTTTCAATGTCGTCAGCGCGTTGAGGAAAAAATGGGGACGCATCTGCATATACAGAAAGTTCAATTCCGATTCTTGACGGTGCAGCTGTTCTTCATATACCTGGATTTTCAGATCTTTGATCTGCCCCGCCATCATATTAAAGATATCCCCGACCTGCCGGTACTCCCATGCAGCATCAGGAAGGTGAATCCGGTAATCAAAACTGCCTTTGGCCAGCCGGCTCATGCCTTCAACTATTGCAGTCAGCGGATGCAGCATCCAACGATAGATCAGCAGCGAAACACAAAAAAGTACCAGAATTGTGATCAGGGCCATCAGCAGCATGATGACAAAAAAGACGTTCCCATTGCCAAGAAAAACCGGCATCGAAAAGGTCTGCCACAAAATAAAACCCTTTTCCGAACATTTTTGAATCACAGTCTGCCCGTTTGAAGTATACGGCTGATCAGACGGCAGCAGTTCCACCTCGGTTGCGGTCAAAGACAGCGCATCTGTTCCAGTCAAATAGACCCCTGTATCATCGGTCGATTCCGCCAGACGGTTTTGCAGCACCTCAACATCATATAGAGCCCCATACAAATATCCGCCAACTTTGGAATAGTTGATCTGATACAGCAGCGGCATACCGCCGATCCTGCCGACCGACCAGTGAAAGCTGGTTACATATTCATCAGAATACTGGTGCAGCTGTTTTCGAAAGGTATTAATCTCCTGATAAGTAACATTCGAAGAGTAAATTGTAACCAGTTCATCATACTCCGGCGTGTAAACAAAAAGGCAGTCGGCATCGTACATCGTAAAATCCTGCCGCATCTTTTCAAACACTTTGCTCTTTACAATCATGCGAATATCATGCTGATCGGTGTTAATATTGGTAACATCTATATTAAAAACGCTGAAATTCAGCAGATAGGACTGCATATGGTCCAATGATTGCTCCAATTCGGCGACATAGAAATCCAAAGCGGATTCGTTGGTCGAAATAACTTCATTTTGCATCTGACGTTCCGACTGCCAGAGAGTAAACGCCGTAAACAACAGTACCGGCAAAAAAGCCAGAATCATTAAAACTGGTATTCGTTTGTGCAGACTATCCATTTTGATCACCACCGAATTCTGCTGAAATCCATTTCCATTCTTTAAAAATATATCAGAAATAGTGAGATTTTTCAAGAGATAGTCTGTAAATTTGGATATTCTTCCCTTTTTAAANNTATTATTTTGGTCGTATATACAACTATTTTTATATATTATTTACCAAAATTTAGAAATAAAATATGTCCAGTTTTAGAAAAAAGGTATCCAGATTTTTAAAGACATCCGTGATTTTCAATGCTATAATATAGGCAAGGTTGCAAAACCACCAATTGTTCGGAAAAACATACAAAAATTTTTATGAGGTGACATTATGAAAAAAAGAGTTCTTGCAGCAATCCTCGCAGCTTCTCTGAGTGCACTCGCCTTTGCTTCCTGTGGAGGAGGAACCTCTACTGACAGCAGCACCGGCACTGATTCTTCTACTGTTTCCACCAATTCTGGCGACTCTACCACTTCTACTGATGGTGGCTCGTCTGACTCCGGCGATGCTTACAAGATCACCATGGCTTACCTAGGTGGTTCTGAACAGCCTGATTATGCTGAAGTTACACAGGCAATCAGTGATCTGACAATGAAAGAACTGGGCATGACATTTGAAAGCATTCAGCTGGGTTACGGTGATTACACCGAAAAGCTCCGTTTGATGCTGACCGGCGGCGATAAGCTGGATGTCCTTTTTACCTTTGCTACCCAGGCTTCTGCTTATGTTTCTCAGAATCTTGTCATCAACCTGCTTGACTGGAACGGTACAAACCTGCTGGAAGAATACGGTCAGGGCATTATTGAAGCAGTCGGTGAAGAACAGACTTACGGCGGCCAGATCAATGGCGTTCTCTACGGCATCCCCTCTCAGAAAGAAGCGATGGGTACCGCTGGTATCGTTATGAGAAAAGATATCGTTGAAGAATTGGGTATCGACTATGAAAGCTGGACCACCTATGAAGACCTGTACGATACCTTCGCTCTGGTTCATGAAGCACATCCTGAACTGAATGTCGTTGTTGGCGATAACATGGTTACCAAGTTTTATCCTTATGACAATCTGAACGACAGCCTTGGCGTTCTGATGATGGATGATCCCGACAACCTGACGTTGGACGTCGTCAACCTGTTTGAAACTGATTATTACATGGAACAGGCTAAAATTGTCAACGAATGGTACAACAATGGTTGGGTTATGCTTGATGCTGCCACTTCTACTGAAACTACTGCAAGTTTGATGAAAGCAGGCAGCGCATTCTGCTACTTCTCGCCTATCAAGCCTGGTTTCCTTGCACAGGAAGAAACCACTACTGCAAGAGAACTGGTCACACAGGTCCTTTATCCTGATTGGGACATCATCAACTCTTCTGCTATCAACTTTGTTAACTGGGGCATTGCACACCAGTGTGAAGATCCGGTCAAAGCGATGCAGTTCTTGAATTTTGCATTTACCAGCAAAGAGTTTAATGACCTTATGAACTTCGGTATCGAAGGTAAGCATTATGTTAAGATGGAAGGTTCCGACACCATGATTACCTATCCCGAAGGCGTCGATGCTACCAACTGTGGTTATCATCTGGCAATGGGCTGGGCAAACCCCAACCAGTTTGTCGGTTCTGTCTGGGAAGGCAACCCTGAAGACGTCTGGGAACAGTATAAGGAATGCAACGCAGCTTCTGTCTGGTCCAAAGCTTACGGCTTTATCCCCGACATCTCTGATACTGAAGTTGCCAACATGCAGACTGCTCTGACCAACGTCTACAACACCTACTACAAGTCGATCGAATGCGGCGCAGTTGACCCTGAAACCATTATTCCGCAGATGAACAGCGAACTTTACGCTGCCGGTCTCCAGGAATATATGGATGAAAAACAGCGTCAGCTGGATGAATGGGCTGCTGCAAACGGCGTGTCCTGATTTTACCCTCAGTAAAATCTATATTTGCTGATTGAAGGCTGTTGGGCCCGAAAGGATCTTTTCCACCGGCCCGCAGCCTTTTCTATCGGGCGACAAGGAGGAAAAAACATGACAAATAATGCTCTCTCCGCCAAAGCAAAGGCGAATTCACAGCTGAAAGCCCGGCTGCTCAAATGGACACCCCTCTATCTGATGATGGTGCCTGGTGCTCTCTATCTGTTCATTAATAACTACATCCCTATGTTCGGTCTGATCATCGCATTTAAGCAGGTCGACTTTCAAAAAGGTATTCTCGGAAGTCCCTGGTGCGGTCTGAAAAACTTCCAGTTTCTGTTCCAAACACGTGATGCCTTTGTCATCACCCGCAACACGATTCTCTACAATGTCTGTTTTATCCTGCTGAATACCTTTATTGGTATCATGTTTGCAATCTTTATCTGTGATATTGCATGGAAAGTAGGCAAAAAGATTTACCAATCGGCGTTGTTGTTCCCTTATCTGATGAGCTGGGTCATTGTCGGTTATATCGTGTACGCGATCTTCTCTATGCAGTATGGTATCGCTAACAAGTCCATCCTTCCGGCTCTGGGCATGAGCCCGATCATGTGGTACAATACCCCGAAATACTGGCCGGCAATCCTGATCGTCACCAATACCTGGAAAGGTATCGGCTATGGATGTCTGATCTACATTTCTTCGATCAACGGCATTGAAGCGTCCTATTACGAAGCTGCTGAGCTGGACGGTGCCAACAAGTTCCAGCAGATCTGGAACATTACCCTTCCTGAAATCCTTCCCTCCGTCATCACGCTGACGCTGCTGTCAATCGGCAGAATCTTCTATTCTGACTTCGGCCTGTTCTACCAGATTCCCCGCGACTCCGGCCTGCTCTACTCGGCAACCGATACAATTGATACCTACGTCTACCGCGGCCTGATGAAACTCGGCAACATCGGTATGTCCTCGGCAGTCGGTTTCTATCAGTCGATTGTCGGCTTCATCCTGGTACTCTTCTCCAACTGGGTTGTTGGTAAGATCAGCCCTGACAATGCGCTGTTCTAAGAAAGGAGGATTTGATTTATGGCTCTCAAGAAAAAAGATCATGTTTACCAGATTGTCACCAATATCATTATGGCAGCTTGGTCGCTGTTTATCATTCTGCCGTTTGTTCTGCTGTTGATGTCTTCTATTACAGAAGAAAGCATATTGCTGACAAAAGGGTATGGTTTTATCCCGGAAAAATTCTCATTGGCTGCCTATGCTTATATCTTCCAGTCAGGCGGCAAGATTCTGTCAGCATATGCGCATACCGTTCTGTATACCGTTGTTGGTACGTTTATTAACGTGCTGATTACCGCACTGTTTGCCTATCCGCTGTCGCTGAAAAACCTGCCCGGCAGAAAAGCCTGGAACTTTTATGTGTTCTTCACCATGCTGTTTTCCGGCGGCCTGATTCCTTCTTACATGATGTGGTCGACCACCTTCCACATCAAAGACACCGTCTTTGCACAGATTGTCCCCACTTTGCTGATGAGCGCAATGAACGTTCTGCTGGTTNNGATCCCCGATGCGCTGTTTGAAGCTGCACAGATCGACGGTGCCTCCCAGCTCACCATCTTCCGCAACATCGTTATTCCGTTGGGCAAACCGATTCTTGTTACTGTCGGTACCTTCTCAGCCCTTGGCTACTGGAACGACTGGACCAATGGTCTGTACTACATTACAAAGGCGACCAACCTTTTCGGTATTCAGAACCTGCTGAACCGGATGGTTTCTGACTTACAGTTCCTCTCTCAGAACAGCAGCGGCCTATCTACCGATGCTACCCAGATGCTCGCGAAAACGCCGACTACTGGTGTTCAGATGGCAATTGCATTCGTCGCCATCCTCCCCATCCTGATCCTCTTCCCCTTCCTTCAGAAGTATTATTCCAAAGGTATCTCGCTGGGCGCAGTCAAATAAAATTTCAGTCCATCAAACCAAGGCGGGGTCAGCTACCCCGCCTTTTGATTTATCGCAGAAGTGCACGTACACAAGCAAAGGAGTACACTATGAAACAAGATTCCATCCGTATCTCCCTGAAACCTGGTCCTGTTATCTCCCCTGAACTGCACAGCCAGTTTATTGAACATCTCGGCAGCTGCATCTATGGCGGAATCTGGGTCNNGTTTCGGAAAGATGTTCTCACAGCGATGCAAAAGATTGCCCCGCCTGTCATCCGCTGGCCGGGCGGGTGTTTTGCAGACACCTACCACTGGACAGACGGAGTCGGTGAAAATCGTCCGGTCACCTACAACGGCAACTTCGGTACCTTTCAGACCGAAGACAACTCCTTCGGTACGGATGAATTTATGCTGCTGTGTGAACTGACCGGCGCAAAACCCTGGCTTAATATCAATTTACTATCCGGCAGTGTCCGGGAAGCAGTCAGCTGGTCAGAATACTGCAACCGGGAAGAAGCAACTGGACTTTCCGACCTGCGCCGGAAAAACGGTCACGCCAGACCATACCAGGTACAGCTGTGGGGTATCGGAAACGAGGTCTGGGCAGGCGGCGGCAATATGACCCCGGAAGGTTACGCCGACGCCTATCGCCGCTACGCTTCCGCTATGCCGCAGTTCGTCAAAATGACGCCGCAGGGCAGAGAATCCCTTCCACAGACTTTTATCCTCTCCGGGCCCGACGGCAATAAGCCAAAAGAACGGGTACGCTGGACGAAAGACCTGTTCACTGCTCTCTCCCGCTGCCGCCAGCCGGATATCGGTGCAATCGACCTGCATTTCTACAATTGGAACATTACCGGTCAGGATGACGTGGACTGTTTTGACAGGAATGACTGGTATCGTGTACTGGCCGGCGCACTGGAAATCGGCGAGGTCATTGATGAACAGTATCCCCTGATTCAGCAGGGACTGGCTGCGTTCCCAGAATCGGAAGTTCCCTGGTTCCCCAATCCGACGCCAAAATGCGACCTGTATATCGGCGAATGGGGCAACTGGCATAAAAGTGCCTTCGCTGCCCGTCCTGCACTCTGGCAGCAGTGTTCAATGCGGGACGCACTGACCAGTGCGCTGACGCTGGATATCTTCCACCAGAAAGCGGATAAGGTCAAACTTGCTTGCTGTGCCCAGACGGTCAATGTCCTCAATTCCCTGATGCTGACCGAGGGGGACAAAACGGTGCTGACCTCCAATTACTATGTCTATCTGATGTACATGGTCCACCGCGGCGGCAACCTGCTGACACTGGAAAATGATTCCCAGAAGGTTGCAGATGGGCTGAATGGTGTGATGGCTTTTGCTTCCCGCAAGGAAGATATCATCCATCTGAACCTCGTCTGTACCGACTATGACCAGCCACATAGGGTGACAGTCCAGTTCCCGGAAAAAGTCTTCTGTAATGGCGGAGAAACCCTCGCTTCCGACCAACCGACCGACTGCAACACCTTTGATACCCCTGACCGGATTCGCCCGGCAGACAATAAATCTGCCCGTCTGACTGAAAACGGCTGGGAAATTACCCTTCCGCCTGCGTCGATCAGCGTCTTTCACTTTCAACTTGCCAGCCATTCGTAAAACCTGAAAGGAGTTTTCATCATGTTTGAAAAAAACTACATGTTCCAAGTCCCTGATAATAAAAAAGTCCGTGTCATCGTCCATGCGGATGCAAAAAATGAGGCAGACGACCAGTTTGCAATCGCCCATCATCTGATGACCCCGCGCGAAATCGTAACCGGTATCATCGGCGGCCATTTTGAGAAAAATCCCCGCCAATATCCGCAAATCTACCCGGATGGTGAAACGGCCCGCGCTTCGGTCGTCGAAATCGAAAAGGTCGTCGATCTGATGGGCCTCACCGGCCAGGTCAAAATTGCACAGGGAGCCCCACATTCAATGCCCGATGAGAAAACTCCTGTTCCCTCTGATGGCGCACAGATGATCATTGACGAGGCAATGAAAGATGATCCCCATGAGCTGTATGTCGTCTGTCAGGGTGCAGTAACTGACGTCGCGTCGGCCATCCTGCTTTGCCCTGAGATTCAGGACAGAATGACTGTTGTCTGGATTGGCGGCGGCATGTACCCGCTCGGCGGACAGGAATTCAACCTGCTGATGGATATTAACGCCGCAAATGTTCTCTTCTGCTCAAGGGTCCCGCTATGGCAGGTGCCGATGAATGTTTACAAGCATCCCGCCGTTTCTCTCGCTGAGTTGCAGGTGAATGTCGCGCCTTACGGAAGGATTGGCCATTACCTCGTGCAGCAGATGGTCGACTTTAACAACGAGTTCACTAAATTCCCCCGCTGGCCGCACGGGGAAAGCTGGGGATTGGGCGATCAGGCGACTGTTACCGTCCTGCTGGAAGAGTATGAGCGGTACAACTGGGACTGGGTACCCGCTCCCCGCTTTGATACACGCAGTATGAATTATATCCCCTGCCAAAACAATCGCCCCATCCGCGTCTATCATACCATCGACGCCCGGCTGACCCTTGCAGACTTTTATGCCAAGCTGAAGATCAATTTCCCTGGCCCAAACGACTGATCACTGAGCTTATCTGATACAATTAACCGCTGTATGGTTCAACTGTACAGCGGTTTTTATTGACTTGCTCTGCCTCCCATGCTATAATTGCTGTATCTGTGAAAATTTTGCAATTATATGGAAGGATCTACTCTATATGTCATATCGCTCATCCAGCTATCGCCCCGGCTGCTGCAGAACATTGCTTTCCCTGCTGATGGGAGCGGCACTGCTGATCGCCGGCATCAAAATCGGAGCCTGGAAACCGGATATCCTTGATAACGCTGAATATACCATCGGCAAGACCATCGCCAACCTGCTCGACAGCCGGCCGGTCATTGCGATTGACGCCGGTCATGGCGGTGACGACCCAGGTGCTACCGGGCTTGTGGATGAAGCTGAGCTGACAGCCCAGACTGCCGCGGCATTGTTTGATTTGCTGGAAGCGGATGGACGTTTCCAGCCGGTCCTCTGTCATGAATACGATACAACCGCGACAATCCAGGAACGATATGCAGTGGCAAACAGCCGGTATGCCGATCTGCTCGTCTGTATCCATGCCAATTCAGACCCGAACGGTTCCGGCAGCGGATTTGAATGCTATCCCGCCCCGCCCGGAAGAGAATACCATCAGCTAAGCTATGATTTTGCACAGCTGCTGGTGGAGGAATTTTCCGCACTTGGTATGACCATCCGCGGTGAAAACGGCATCCGCTACGCCTACTATGATGACAACAACGAAAAGTACATCATGGAATCAAGCAATACCCTTGTCCTTGACGACCCCTCCTTTGGAATGCTGGAAAAGACCAAAGCCCCCGCCGTGCTGGTGGAGCAGTGCTTTGTCTCGAGCGAAAGCGACCTTGCACAAATCAGCGGAGAATCGGGAACGGCGGCGGCAGAATGTTATTACCGGGCAATCTGTCGTTTTTTCGCCGGACAGCTGAAAGATGCTTCTTCTGATTCTGCGTCAAATGATCTGGATGAAGCTGTAAATACAGAGTCAGGCTCTGATGAATCTGCCACCGATCAACTGGGTTATCAGCCGATTGAGCTGCCGGATGAAGATTGACCAACCTATGACAAAAGCACCTGTACCAACCGCTTTTTACGGTGATACAGGTGCTTTTTCTGTGTTCATATCAGTCAAATCGGGTTCGGTAACTGCACCGCTGACAGAGCGGCAGCGTTACCTTCCGATTGAACATCCCTTCCCTAGCAGAAATAAACGATTCAGAAGAAAGGATCTCTGACAGCGGCCGCTCAAATACATTGCCCAATGGTGCGCCTCCATCGGCGTCCAGACAGCAGGGAACCACCGTCCCATCGGCCAATATTCCGATCATCTGCCGCAGGCCATGGCAGAAGCCTTCTTCCGAAATAAATGGTGCTGCCAGCGACGGCCACTCAAACTGCTCGTCAAAGGTGACAAAGATTCCTTTGCCCAGTGCCACCGACCGGCTTTGCAGCATTGACGCAAGATCACCGTCCACTTCAAACGCCTGCTCAATCCGGGCAAGGATCTGCCGGGTCCCATCGTCCGCCTGCCGCCCATCTGACAATGTCCACAGCCGCAGCGTCGTATAACGTCCGGCTGCCGACATGCCGCGGGCAAACGCAAAACAACTGTCCAAATATTCATCCGTATCAATCCCCTGATGTGCGGAAAAGCTGTGCAAAGACAGATTGACCTGCCGGACTGTGGGAGACTGTATCAGCAGTTCGCCTTTCTGCGGCAGCAAAGTACCGTTGGTGGTGATCGTGACCTGAAAACCCTGTCGGGCCGCTTCGGCGAGAAACTGTCCCAGCAGTGGGTGTGCCAGTGGCTCGCCTTTAATATGAAAGTAAAGATAATCCGTATATCGTTTCAGCTGTTCAAGAATCCCGCTGAATTCCGCAAAGTTCATCTGCCGCGCCGGACGAACCCGTGGACTGCAAAAGGGGCAGTGCAGGTTGCAGATATTTCCGATTTCAAGATAAACCCGTTTGAACAGGGGCACTGTTGACCACTCCTTCCCCGTTCAACTGCGTTTCAGGCGTGAAAACAGCTTTCCAGCCAGGAACTGCATCGTCTGGTCTCTGACCAACAGCAGTGCGCCAAAATAAAACAGGCAGCAGACACCGACAGACAGCACTGCTGTCCAGATATAGCCAAACCCTGCCGCACGGATGCCGAGTGTGATCGGTGCAAAAACCAGCGACAGTACCAGATAACGAAAGTTTTGACGGCTGACAAACTGAAACGGAATATGGAGTTTGACCCGGATATACCAGAAGATAATCGCCATCAGAATAACCTCGGCCACAAAGGTGGACAAAATCGCTGTCAGCGGGGTATATCCGCCCGCGACAACCAGCAGGATGTCCAGCACCGCGTTTAACAGCCCGCATCCCAGCAACACCCGGACCAGGAATTTCTCCTGATGCAGCACATACAGAATCTGGTTTGCACAAATCGTGTAGACCGCGCTTTCCATCGTGCGGATGGCAAACGCAACCAAAACCGGAATCGAAGCATCATATTTTCCGCCGCCATAAATCCACATGATCTCCGGTGCCAGGCATGCGACACCGGTACAGGCGGGAAAGACAATCAGCATAAAGCTATGATAGCTCTTGTCGACCAGCTCCATAAACTCCTGCATCCGCCCGTTGCCGCTGTAATAAGCCAGCCGCGGCACTGCGACCAGCACAATCGACGCCAGCAGCTGTCCGATCATGTAGGTGATGTCCTGCGGAGTCTTGTAGACGGTTACCTGCATCTTGTCGGCAACCTGCCCGAGAATCATCTTGTCAAGCGAGGTATACAGCAGATTGACATTGCTGATGACCAGAATGCTGATCAGAGGCATCAAATGCTGCTTCCAGCTGATCCCATGGAAAGACATACCCAGACGGCGGGTAACATAGACAAAACTGATCAGATTGTTGACCAGATCGGTCACAACCACCAGCATCGTATACCGCAGAACATCATCCGGTTCTTTAATCAATACAAAAATACCGATCAGATAAGCAAACCGGACTACAATCGTCTTGACAGTGATAAACCGGTAATT
This sequence comes from Ruminococcaceae bacterium UBA1448, assembly GCA_002329405.1. Classification (GTDB taxonomy): domain Bacteria; phylum Bacillota; class Clostridia; order Oscillospirales; family Ruminococcaceae; genus Faecivivens. The sequence goes on from DCTE01000171.1 coordinate 25,438, forward strand.
TTCGCCCGCTTCGTTGAGCCATTCGACCATAAAGATATTGGCGAGCACCTTGAATCCAAGCACCAGATAGATGCTGCGGGCAGCCGAATCAACCTGGAAAAAGATCACCGCACTGTACAAAGCAGCAACCAGCAGATTGGTGCATAACCCCATCGTAAACAGGCTGGCATACAGGCTTCTGACCTTTTGCCGGTCATCCCGGACGGCTGACACCTCCCGCACGGCATAGGTGTAAATGCCAAAGCTGCCGAATACCAGCGCAAGATCAACCCAGGTCGACGCATCATTGAAGTTCCCGTACAGCTGCGGGTCAAACAGCCGCTGGATATACGGCCCGACCAGCACCGGCACAATCAGCCGGAAAACCTTCAGGACAAAATTATAGATGGAATTGAGTGTGATTGATTTGGCCATCAGTTGCCTGTCCCCCTTCCGGGTTCTGGATGATATTCACGATCAAATGAAAGATAATACAGCTTATGCCTGCTGATCTGCTGTTCAGGAGGCGGCGGCGTCATAAAGTCGCCATAGCAGACTTTCAGACAGGCAGCTGCATTCTCCGGTATTGGAAGCTGAATATCATCATACGGGACATACTGGGGCGTTCCCAGCCATTCCCGCTTGAAATCATACCGGTTGGAGCAGGTGAAAGACGCAATATCCGAACACATGCTGTCATCCTTTTTCAGTTTCGGAAATACCGACCGATACCACCACCGAAAAATCCCGCCATTGCGAAAAAGCCGGTTGGTCAGCCGGTAAACCTGCCGTGNNCCTGCGGCAGATATTGCCGGGCTGCATTATAATCAAACATGGTAATATACTCGGTCAGCCGGCGCAAAAACCGGTTTTTGACATAATCATCCAACACAAAAATGTCGACAAACATCCCGTGGTGCATATCCAGGTCTTTGATCTGCGGCTCAACAAAAGCGGTGCCATTTTTTCGGATCTTGGTAATCTTAATTGTATAGCCTGGGTCAGTCGTGACGTCCTGATAAAAATAACCGTCAACCGGATGCGCTGCCCAATAAGCACGCAGCTTTTCGAAATCCCGACGGAACATGACAATATCGGCGTCGTCATCCCAGGGAATGAAC
>DCTE01000136.1 GCA_002329405.1 Ruminococcaceae bacterium UBA1448
GCCGAACCAGTACCAGCTGCCGCCGATCTTTGCCCAAGCCGATTCATACCGGGTGCCGTCCGCTTTCACATAATACCAGTCGCTGTAATCTTCCACCTAGCAGTTGGCCTGCATTTTGCCGTCTGCACCGAGGTAGACATATTTTCCGTCTTTCAGCCGCCAGCAGCTGACGACACCTGCGCCGTAGTCGTTGAGGTAGTACCAGTTTCCATCTGCCTGATACCATCCAGAGCGGAGCATATTTCCATCTTGGTCATAGATGTAGGCTTTTCCATCCTGATAAACGACGCCAGCAGAGGCAGGAGTGGTGTCGCTTTCTTCCTGCAAAACGCCGTTCTGGTCAAAGGTATAGGTTTTGCCGTTGATGGTCTGCGTACCGGTGACCATCTTGCAGTCAGTGTCAAAGTAGTAGGTCCTATCACCAAAGGTCTTAAACGAGTTTGGGGTGATGCCGTAATACTTTTGATAAAAGTCGAGACTGGTATCGGTCCGAAAGATTCCGTTCATCTGACTGGAAGTCAGGTCACGAATCAGATAACTGTCCGCAGCGTATATCGCAGGATAATAGAGCGCTTCGCTGTTGCCGGAGACAACCACACGGCAGTCAGAATACTCGGCCAGTCTTCCCAACGAGCGGACGGTGTCGGGGAGATAGACGGTAAAATGCTGTTGCAGACCTTCATAGTCCCGTCTGGCAAATTCAATCCCCCAATCCTCAATCTCTGTGACCCCCCAGGGGATGACCACTGAATCCAAAGAGGTGTACAAAAAGGCGTTGCCGCATATCTTCTCCAGACTTTCCGTCAGGGTTAACTCCTGTTTTGCGCTGGGAACCCGTATCAGTTCGGTCAGTTTTTTGTTATAGAGGGTGCCATCATAAGCAGCGTAGTATGGATTCTCGGGGGATACTTCATAGTTATCCGATGCAGAAAGATAGAAGTTTAATGTCCCATTGTCAGATGTATCTGAGATTGTTTTCAAATCCTCTCCCAGGTAAACTGTTTCTGCAACAATATTGCAGGATACTTCAGAGATTCCATACAGTTCAATGCGCTCGATTTCGCCGGTGCTGCCAATGCCGTCAATTGCCTGGCTGGCGCTGCTGTCCAGTACGGAATTCCCGTTTCCAGTCAGGATCAGGGTATCGGTGGTGTCGTTGTAGCGCCATTGGATGTCGCTGTCTGGTAAGGTTCCGTTTGTCTCAGCGGCTGAAGCTGAAATGGGCTGAAGAGTTGCTGATAAACTGAAAAGGAGAAGAAAGGATGTTACTTTTAACAATTTTTTCTGTTTATTCATGCTGATCACTCCTTAAACATATTACAACTGATTTAATAAAAATGTTGCAGTCATTTTACAATACGATCAATTATATAAACAGATTTTGTTTAAAAATGCAGACAGAAAATCCGTATAGTTTACAAAAAATTCATATAATAATAGCAAGTGGACGTCAGCTTTGACTGTTTTCCATGATATCCCCAGAAAAAACAAAACGGAAACAGATCGCACTGTGTATGCACAGTACAGTCTGTTTCCGTTCGGCATTGAATATAAATCCGGTTTCAGCGGATGGGGATATACAAAATGGTGTTGGCTCCTGCGCAGGCCATGCCGATGTCTTCCAGGACGACCCGTTCGCTGGTCACTTTGTCGATGGTGCGTGCCCGGTCGATGACCTTTCTTTCCATGATGCCGCCGCCGATGGTGTCGATGACGCCGTTTTCGGTCACCAGCATCATTGACCCGACGTCGCGGGGGCTGGAGCCCTTCTTTTCGGTCAGGATACAGAGGACGCCGCTTTCTTTGCTGTCCAGCAGTTCCCTGGACGCGCTGGAATGGGGGGCAGCATTTTTGACCTGGATGATCTGGGCGAGGATGCTGACGGCGATTTCCGCCGGGGTATTGGCCCGGATGTCCAGCCCGATCGGCGCGAAGATGCGGTCATTCCACAATTCGCCGAGTGCTTCTTTTGCCCTTGCGACCTTGACTTTGGAGCCGATCATCCCGAGATAGGGCGGGTCAGCCGGCAAAAGCTGGCGGGCGCAGCTCCTGTCCGCCTTGTGCCCGCTGGTGACGATGCAGTAATAGGCATTGGGCAGCAGATATTGGTGGAGGTTTTCGAAATCATCACAGATAACCTGCCTTGCCATATAAAACCGGTCGGTATTGGCGAATTCCTCCCGGTCGTCCATGACCACGACGTCCATGTCCAGAATGGGCGCCATCCTCGCCAGTGCGAGGGAGACATGCCCGCCGCCGCACAGAAACAGCACCGGCTTTTCGGCAAACCATGCCGGCTGTAAGACAGAGACGTCCATCCCCTCATTGATCAGGCTGGCCACCGCCCGCTGATAGAGGGTATAGCCGACACAGTGGGTTACAATCGGGATATTGGGATATTTGAGCGAGAGCGGCTGGAGGTAGGCTTTCTGGATAAGTTCCGCCAGGTGGGCGGGGGTCACAGTATCCTTTTCATCGACCCCCAGCAGCGCGCAGACCTCTTCCAGCCGGAAGGCTGCTTCCCCGAATGTCTTCCCGAGTGCGTGCATCCCCATGATGACGGTGATGGTATCCGCATTGTCATAGATCACCGGTTCGGTCTGGTTGCAGGCCTTGATCGGATGGTGTCTGGAACCGTCCGCCTCGACCAGTACGACGTCGGCAAGTGCGCAGGCTTCCCGATAGACTTCCGGGTCGAGCGGGCCGATTTTGCCGTCCTTTGCCGGGAGCCCGGCCATGCAGTACCCGCAGGTGTCCAACTGCCTTTGGATGTCGGAGAGTTCGCCGGACAGCAGGGTGTCGGGTTCCGCCATCATATGGGTCGAGGTGCAGACCAGCACCCGTCGGCCCTGCGACCGTTCCTGTTCTGCCCGCCGGTGGATATAGGAAGTTTTTCCCCCTGCACCTGTTACAAATTCAATCATCTTCTTTTCTCCTCAATCAGTTGGCGGATAGCTGCCGCTGCATAGTCCACCTGCTGTTTAGTCACATCATGCCCGAAGCTCAGCCGAAGCGACGCTTCCACCCCATACATCCGGTGGACCAGCGGGGCGCATTGAGCGCCATACCGGGTCTGAATCCCATAACGTACGGCCAGCTGGTCGCTCAGCCAGCTGCCGGACACCCCATCGGCCACCAGGCTGACGATTCCAATGTGTTTCATCTGCGGGTCTTGCAGAAAACGAATCCCCTCGATGTCGGATAACCGGTCGATCAGCCGCTGCCGGAGTGTGGACTGGTCGGCAGCGGGATGGCTTCTGAGGTATTGGATGCCGGTCATCAGGCTGATGATCCCCGGCACATTTAAAGTCCCGGCCTCATAGATTTCCGGCCAGTTCTGCGGCTGTTCCAGCTCCATCGAGTGGGTACCGGTGCCGCCCTGTTTGGGGGAAGGGAAGAGCGGCTGGTCTTTTATGCAGAACCCGCCGATTCCCTGCAGCCCATGCAGCCCCTTGTGTCCGGTAAAGCAGAGGACGTCCATATCTTCCATCGAGACCGGCAGTATCCCTGCACTCTGTGCGGTATCGACGACAAACAGAATCCCTCTTTCCCGGCAGAGTGCGCCTGCCGCGCGGATATCCAGGATACCGCCTGTTACATTGGACACATGGCTGCAAACCATCAGCGAAACATCCTCTGCCAGCAGCCTTTCCAGTTCATCGGTATGGCCGTTCCAGACAACCATCTCCGCCCCAATCGCATGCAGGACACGGAGCACGCTGTTGTGTTCAAATACGCTGCAAACCACCCGGTCTCCTTTTTTGACCAGCCCCTTTAATACGACGTTGAGGCTCTCGGTGATGCCGCTGGTAAAGATGACATGGTCGGGGCGGGGGACGCTGAAAAAGTCTGCCACCGTTTTGCGGGCCTGGTAAACCAGCCTGCTTGCTTTCAGGCTGGCGGGGTAACTGCCCCGGGAGGGGTTCGCCGGATGGCTCAGGTAGTCCAGCAGGGCATGTTTTGTCTCCTCCGGCACAAATCCGCTTGTTGCGGCCGCGTCAAACTGATACACCACGTAAAATCGCCTCCAGTACACCCCCTGCAATGCACCGCGCCTTGTCGGAGATGGTATCGCAGTTTTTGACCTGGTCGGTGCGCGGGTCGATGTCCGCCATCTTGAGCTGAACCGTCACCGGGTAGCCGTCCGGCAGGATTCCCCTGAGCAGCCCGTCCATTGTCGCTTTGACCGGCTGTCCGCCGACAAGGGCGAGCGGTTCTCCTTCTTTGACAATATCGCCGATCTGGCGGAGGCAGCGCATCTCCCCGGCATATGGGCTGTGCACCACCCGCTGGATGGAAAACCCCTGGATGTCCCCAGGGATACCGGTGTTTGGGATTGCACAGCCGAAGGTGTAGATTCTGCCCAGATGATGCCCCCGCTTGGTTTCGACGACATAGTGGCAGTCCTTCCCGGCTTCAAATCCAGGCCCGACCCCGACGACGACCGGTGCCATGTCGATTCTGGTCCCCAAATTTCTTTTGGCGATGATCGCGTCGACGACCGCGTCAAACCGTTCGGTTTTGAGCAGCATAGCTTCCGGGTCGACCATCACCGCGATCTGATGGCGGGAAAAAGCCTCTTTTGCCTCGGCAAATGAATCCACCCGCACCGCCGTGACCCCTTCGATCTCCCAGCTGCCGCGATAGACCGCTTCGCTGAAAGAGACCCGCCGCCGGATGCTGGACGGGTGCTCCACCTCAAGCGCGACCAGTTCAAATCCGCAGCCTGCCAGCTTGTGGAGAATCCCGCTTGCCAGGTCGCCTGCGCCCCTTACCAATACCCTCATGGTACAATCACCTTGTCAGCCGCGGCCATCGTTTCGACAATCTCATACATATTCGAGACGCCGCCGATGACCAGCTTTTCTTTTAATCCGTAATAGTCCAGACAGGTCCCGCAGGTCAGGATACGCACGCCTTTTTGTTCCAGCGTCCGCAAATCTTCCAGCAGCGGGGAACCCTCACAGGTGTAGTAGGCCCCCTGGTTGTAGAACAGGATGACCGCAGGGAGGATATCCTGCTTGGTCAGCGCAAAAAAGAAGGCGGAGAGCAGCTTTTTGGACAATACCGGGTCGCCCTGTCCCATCCCTTCCTTGTTGATGGCGACCGCATAACCGGCGGACTGGCAGCATTCTGCCGGGGGAACAGGCTGTCCGGCTGGCTGGGCAGCAGCCGGTGTATCGGGCTGGCCGCTTCTGGACAGGGTGACCAGATAGTCCTCGCTTGATGCGGCATGGCTGCACGCATACCCCTTTACCCGCGCCATCTTTTCGATATTCTGCACCGCGACAAAGTTGTCGACGATGACTTGAATCTCCTGTTCGGTTTCCATCGCTTCTTTGGCCATAACCACCGGAATCGGGCAGACTTTTTTTCTCGCGTCAATCTGTTTCATAGTTTACCTCACAATAATGGATACATCTGTTTTTGGGATGATCTTTGCGACCTGCCAGCAGGGGAACAGCCGCTGCACCTGCTCTGCGTGCTCTTCCGAAACGGAAAACAGCAGCCCGCCGGAGGTCTGGGCGTCAAACCCGATTTCCTCTTCAAAAAAGCCGCCGCCTTCAAACCGGATACGGTCCCCCAGATAGTTGCGGTTGTTCTGCGCGGCAGCCGTCAGATAAAACGAATCGACACACCGCCGGCAGTCGTCAAAACAGGGGAGCGCCTTCCCGTCCACGACCGCCGTATACTGCCCGTGCAGCATCTCATCCAGATGGACATACAGCCCAAACCCGGTCACATCGGTGCAGGCGTGAATCCATTCAAACGGGATATGATCAAGCAGCCGGTTGTTGAGGGTGGTCATCGAACCGAGTGCCTCTTTGACCGCTTCCGGGTTCGCGTCGCCGACCTGCCTGCTGGCCATGATGATGCCGGTGCCCAGCTTTTTGGTCAGGAAGAGGACGTCCCCTTCCCGGACGGTGTCGTTGCGCAGGATTTTGTCCACATCGACGATGCCGGTCACACTCAGCCCGTATTTGATGTCTTCATCGACGATCGAATGCCCGCCGACCAGCGTTGCCCCGGCTTCGAGGACTTTTGCATTACCGCCTTCCAGAATCTTTCCCAGCTCGTTCAGGTCGAGTTTGTCCGGGAAACAGACGATGTTCAGCGCGGTCAGCGGCCTGCCGCCCATCGCGTAGATATCGCTCAGCGCGTTGGTGGCCGCAACCTGCCCAAAAATATACGGGTCTTCGATCATCGGCGGGAAGAAGTCCAGCGTGCTGATGATTGCCTGGCGGTCGTTGATCTGGTAGATTGCGCCGTCGTCATGGCTGTCAAATCCGACCAGGACATGCGGGTCGCTGCTTTTTTCCAGGCCGGAAAGGATTCTGCTCAGTGCTCCGGCCCCGAGTTTTGCGGTACATCCGCCTGATTTGCAGTAGATCATATTTCCATCACCACCATTTTTTCATAGGCAATGCCATTTTCCCGCAGGTATCCTTCCCAGTAATCCCGGTCAAGACGGCTGGTCGCCCAGGCAAACCCGCATCCCGCCGAAATCGCGGTAGGCAGCGGGATGATGCGTCCCTCCCGGCAGATTTCCTCCAGCGCGAGGGCCTGGTACACCGAATCAAACGCGATGATCAGTCTGGTTTGGGTCATTTGTCCACCTGCTTTCGGTAAAAGGCTGCCGTTCTTCTCATACAAGATGAACGTTGTCCTTATTATACCACCAGTAAAGTGTTTTTTCAATCATAACCGGAATACAAAAGCTGCAAACCTCCTTCCCTGCGCGCAAAAACCCGCCCGGGATCCCGAAAAACGGTTCCGGACGGGTTTTTACAGATTTAATGGGAGGGAACGTGAATGTTTACGGCTGGAGAGCAAGCCAGCTGTCCAGCTGTTTTTGCTTTTCGTCGATGATATCCTGCAAACCGGCAGCCATCATCGCGCTGTTCATTTCGGCGATGGCGGTTTCCCAGTCGGATTCAAAGCCGAACTCGATGGATTTCTGATACTGGTTGTATACATTGGTCACCGCGGTGTACTGGGTGGCGATCGGAGCGGTGTCGAACGAGAACCCGGAAGCAAGAGAAACAAGGGAGTTGTTGTTGAAATCAATATACTGCTCCCACAGATCGGGCGGGTTGCCCTCCTTGACATAGGCTTTGAACTCAGCCGGCCCAATCCACTGCATGACATGCGCGTAGTCCGAATCTTCCTTCTGGACAACAAGGTTTTCGTCGTTCAGCGTGTAGTCAACATCCTGTTCACCATACATAAACAGGTTGTTCCATTCGGGAGACGCATACATGAAATTCAGGTACTGCATGGCCGCGACCGGGTCGACGGTGGTATAACCCATCATCCAGCAGAAGCCGCCGATCTGAGCCGAATAGGTAAAGTCGGGACCGCCCTGTACGCAGACCTGCGGGATGGTGCTGCCGCTGACGATATCCGGTTTGCCGCTGGTATAGTAGGCGCAGATGGTGCCTGCTTCCAGCGCGGCAGCGTCAGAGGTGGTGTCGGTCAGTGCGTCGGGGGAGATACAGCCGTACTGGTTGAGGTCGACCATCAGCTGGACATATTCCCGGTAGCTGTCGGTCTCAAAGAAGTTGACGACCTCGGTGGAGTCCTGGCCATAATTGGTCAATACACCGAAAACGTCGCCGCCCAGGTTGTCGACATCGGTCCAGCCGACTGCCGGGGTGGTGGTGGTCGAATGGAAGGTGGTCAGTTCAGGAACTGCATCGTGCAGTGCCTTGAGGACGGTGACGATATCGTCGCGGCTTTCGACCTTCCAGATTGCGGATTCATAATCGGGCACGAGGTCCATATATTCTTCCGCCTTTTGCAGCAGGTCGGTGCGGACATTGATTGCGCAGCGGCCGGTCGCGAGGTCATGCTGGTTGGGGGTGCCGTAGAGGACGCCGTTGACGCGGGAGGTATTGATGACGTCCCAACCCATTGTGTCGATGATATCCTTGCCGTAGGTTTCGATCAGGCTGTTGCCGTATTCGTCCTCCATCTCAAGGTCGATACAGTACTCGTTCTGGACCGAACCGGTCAGGCCGAGGCCGCTGGAATAGTACAGGTCGATCTGTTCGCCGCCTGCCATCGCAAGGGTCATCTGCTGGCTGCGAGAGGCAAAGTCGGTGACCTGCATCTCGATTTCAATGTTCAGTGCGGGCACCGTCAGCGCGTTCATCGCTTCGACAATCCGGTCGACCCCATCGGGTGCGCCCGACCAGGTGAACCAGTTGACAACCAGATGGGTAGTTTCTGTCCGTTCCTCGATTGCTTTGGCCGCATAGTCGATTTCCTCTGATTCTTGGGAGGACTCCTGCTGGGAGGCTTCGTCGGAAGAAGAAGCGGGAGTGGGTTCGGAGTTGTTTTGAGCCTGGGAAGAGCTGCCGTCATTCCCGCAGGAAGTCAGGACACAACCGGTCAGCAGGCCGGCGGCGAGTGCGGCAAAAATACGTTTTTTCATGAATTTGCTCCTTCTTTCTGTTTAGGTATTGGTATCTGTGACCGACTGCCAGAATTGCACGGCTTCATCCAGCCAGCCGGCCGCGTCGGTATGATCGGCAAGCCCGATCCCATGTCCGCCTTTTTCGTACAGCCGCAGCTGGTATTTGACGCCTGCCGCTTCCAATGCCTGGGCCATCCGTTCAGACGCCGAATAGTGCACCAGCTTGTCATCCTTGCACTGCCAGACAAAGGTCGGCGGATAATGGCTGGTCACATTGTCGGTGACGTTGACTGCCGCGACCAGCTCAGGGTCAGGGTTGTCCCCGACAATTCTCCAGAAGATCGAGTTCTTTTTATCTTCTCCACCCGAAAGCTGAGTTGCACCATAGGACAGAATGATCACGCCCGGGGCCGGAAGCCCGAAGCGGGGATACCCCAGGTAATCGGTCCCCCAGCTCCCCGCGACATGCCCGCCGGCGGAGAACCCGACAATCCCGTACCCTTCGGTTGCAACGCCGAATTCTTTTGCATGCGCGAAGATATACCGCAGTGCCGCGGCGACATCCTCGGTCGGGCGGGGCAGCAGGCCGATCTCATTGACCCGGTAGCTGAGGACAAAGGCATTGTATCCCATCCGGCTGAGCGCGGCCGCGACCGGGTACCCTTCCAGGAAGGAACAGACGGTCGCATACCCGCCCCCGGCACAGACCAGCATAAACGGCTTCCCGCGTTCGCCGGGGAAGAACAGGAGGTTGGTATTGTCCCTGTCGGGGGATTCTGCCTTTTGCTGCGGGGTATAGATATCATGGGAAACCGCAACGCCTTTGCGGACGTTGTCCCGCAGGACGTTGAGCCCGTCGATGGTATGGCAGACCGGGTCGGATTTCAGGGTGAAGTCTTCCGGGTCCAGCCCGGGATTGACCGGGTCGTCGGCGGGGTCTTCATTGCAGAACATGATAAAGCGTGAAAAACCGGCAAATTCCGGCGTTTTGCGCACCTGTCGGAGGGTGGTTTCAGGGGTGAATTCTGTCAAAATGATGGCCTCCTCGTATCATTCTCTGTCGAATACCGAAGTCAGCATCGAAGCGAAGTCCTCAAATTGCAGTTCAATAAACCGTTCCGGGTAGAGATGTTTGATGCTGTTGATCCCGCTGATCATGCACCAGAGCATCTCCGCCAGCTTCTCCGGGTCTCCCGGCCGGATCTCCCCGTTTTGCTGTCCCAGCCGGATGACAGGCGCGAGGGTGACCCGCACCACATCGTTGGATTTTTGGAGCACTTCGTTGTACGCCTTCTGCCACTTTTCTTCGCCGTTGCGGCAGGCGGCAGCCTGCCCGAGATCCTCCCGCCTCCAGCCGGTGCGGACCAGCTGTCCGGCCCTGATGGGGCGGTCATAGCGCAAAAGTTTTTCACAAAACTTTTTGAGGGTCTGAAGGGCTGAATGGTCGACAATCGGGAGGATTTCGGGGCCGATATCTGCCCGGCTCCATTCGTCAAACAGCTCTTCAAAGATCGCCTCTTTGGACGGGAAGATGCGGAAGATGATCGTTTCGCTGCAACCGACCTTTTCAGCCAGCTGGCGGGTGGTGGTGCTGCCGAATCCCTGACGGGCAAACAGCTCGCAGGCGGCGTTGAGAATCTGCTCTCTTCGTTGCTCACTTGATATTCTTTTTCGTTGTTCCATAAAGCTCCTTTATGTTTGTAAGTACTTACTAACATGATGGTACCATTTTTCAAACCGCTTGTCAATAGATTTTGTAAAAATAGGCAAAAATTTTTTATAGAAAATTTCACCTTTCGTTTACTTATTGTACTGCAAAAACAATCGCCTGTAAACTGTCTGCCAGCTATTTTCTGCCTGCCGGTCTTGTCCCCGGCAGCTGAAAGGAGTATAATACCTGTAACAATCGTTGGATATTTGTATCTGTTTGAATCTGCATGATTTGCGGGACAGGAGGAAATTTGTATGGAACTGCGGGAATTTGTTCAGGCAGCAACACCGCTGCGGGCACTCGGCGTTGTAGTATCAAAGGACGGCCGGGAGATTGCGCGGCATACCTGGGAGGGGGCCTGCCGGCGGAATATCTATTCGGCGACCAAGAGCTTCACCTCAGCCGCGGTCGGTATCGCCATCCGGGAAGGGCTTTTGTCGCTGGATGAAAAGCTGACCGACGCTTTTTCGGAAGACCTGCCGGAGGTGGTCTCGGAAAATCTCCAGATGGCGACCGTCCGCGACCTGCTGACGATGTGCCTGGGACAGCAGAAGGGTTTTCTGATGGGGGAAGACCGGCCGTATTACACCGACCCTAACTGGGTCCGGCTTGCACTGGCCCAGCCGTTTGTTTACCAGCCGGGCACCCATTTTGTCTACAACAATTCCGGCCCCTATCTGGCGGGTATTCTGGTCCAGCGGCGGGCCGGGTGCGACCTGGTACATTACCTGATGCCGCGGCTGTTCAAGCCGATGGGGATTCAGTTGCCGACCTGGGAGACCGACCCGCTGGGCAATCAGTTTGGCGCGGGGGGGCTGTTTCTGACGCTGGACGAGCTGCACAAATTCGGGATGCTGTACCTTCAGGACGGCAGCTGGAACGGCAGACAGCTGGTTCCGGCCGGGTGGGTGCGCGCATCCACCAGCAAACAGGTCGAAAATGACCGCGACCAGTACGGGTACGGTTATCTGTTCTGGGGCGGGGACAAAGGCTCCTTCCGTGCCGACGGGAAATATGGTCAGTTCACCATCCTGATGCGGGACAAAAACGCAGTCGTGACCATCACCGCCGAAAGTCGGCAGACGGATCTTCTGCTGAAAGCGGTGTTTGACCATATCTATCCGCAGCTGTAAAGGCGGGGTGTGGCCATGAAGACCAGGCAGCTGACCGTCCGCCCCTTTCGGGAGGATGATCTGGAAGCACTTTTCCAGCTGCTGTCCGACCCGGAGGTGATGCGTTACCTCGAACCGCCTTTCTCGCGGGAACAGGCGGCGGATTTTCTTCACTCGGCGGGTATCTGCGACCCGCCGCTGATCTATGCGGTCGAAGACGCGGCCGGGGAATTTGTCGGATATGTGATTTACCATCCATATGGCAGGGACGCTTATGAAATCGGCTGGGTGCTCGCACGGGAGCAGTGGCACAAAGGGTATGCGCAGCAGCTGACACAAGCCATGATCCGGGACGCGAAAGGCAAGACCAGCCGCCTGATCATCGAATGCCTGCCGGAGCAGACCGCGACCAGCCATCTGGCACTGAAAAACGGCTTTACCTTTCAGGGTAACTGTGATGGCTGTGATGTATACAGCAAAAAGCTGTGAGTTCCCCGGAATGTAACAATCTGTGTAAAGGGATTGCAGTTTTGCAGGCGATCGTGTATACTGTATCCGTTATCATTTGATACCGACAGTTCGTTTGTACCATCCTGTCGTTAAACAAAACCAGGACTGCTGTTCATAGAATGGATCAGGAATGGCTTTGCGTTTTTGCAGAGCCATTTTTCTTTTGTGAAGGTAGTTTTGCGTTTTGGAAACTATCTTTTTGGAGGAAAGAGAATATGAACAGCCAAAACGTACAGTATAAGCCCCGCACCCCCGCGCTCATCCGCTGGCTCAGGCATGAAAAGGAAGAGACCGCCGTCCTGCTCAGATGTATCCCGGCGACGGCTGTCTCGCTGTTTGTGGTCAGCGTCATCTGCATGAACCTGCTGGCCAACAAGACGATTGTCCAGACCCCCTGGCTGGCGCTGGACGGAGGGATTCTGATTTCCTGGCTTTCGTTCATGTGCATGGACATCATCACCAAGCGGTTTGGCCCCCGCGCGTCCAATAAAATCGCGGTCATGGCGGCGGCGGTCAACCTGCTGACCAGCTTTGTCTTTTACATCGCGAGCATCATCCCTTCCGGCGCGGACGATTATACCGCACTCAACGGGATTCTGGGCGGGACATGGTTCATCCTCTTGGGAAGTACGATTGCGTTTCTGATTTCCGCCGCGGTCAACAACCTGCTCAACTGGACGATCGGCCAGGCCTTTCAGTCCAATCCCGACGGCAAGCTGGCCTTTGCGGTGCGGAGCTACCTTTCAACATTGGCCGGGCAGTTTGTCGACAACCTGATTTTTGCGGTGATTGTCTTTATGATCTTTGCGCCGGTCTTCTGGGACGGATTTCACTGGACGATGGTACAGTGTGTGACCTGTGCGCTGACGGGGGCGGTGGCGGAGCTGCTGATGGAGGTCGTCTTCTCGCCGTTTGGCTACCGGATCTCGAAGAGATGGAAGGCACTCGGCGTCGGACAGGAATATCTTGATTATATCGGAGAGGGGAAATAACATGAAGGTATTGATCACAGGCACCGCACAGGGAATCGGCAAGGCAATCGCCGGGCGTTTCCTCGCAGAGGGCCATCAGGTGACCGGCATTGACCGGCAGCCGTCCGGCATTGCCCACCCCCACTACACCCACTATCAGGCCGACGTCCGGGATACCGACCGGCTTCCGGTGCTGGAAGGGGTGGAAATCCTGATCAACTGCGCGGGGACCCAGAACGAGGATGACATCGACATCAATTTAAAAGCGGTCATCCGTCTGACCGAGCGGTACGGGGTGCAGCCGCATATTCATTCGATTCTGCATATCGGTTCGGCGAGTGGGCATACCGGCTCAGAATTCCCCGAGTACTGCGCGAGCAAGGGGGGACTGCTGGCCTATACCAAAAATGTCGCGATGCGGGTAGCGGCCTTTGACGCGACCTGCAACAGCTTAGACCCCGGCGGCGTGCTGACCCCATTAAACGACTGCGTCATCAACGACCCCGAGCTTTGGGCGCAGATCATGGATGAAACCCCGATGAGAAAGTGGGCGACCCCGCAGGAGATCGCCGACTGGGCCTATTTCCTGACGGTGGTCAACACCTTCTGCACCGGGCAGAGCATCGTCGTAGACGGCGGCGAGTCGATCAACCGGAAATTTGTCTGGAAGGATTAAGGCGGATACTCCAAAAAACGAATATATATGCAGCAGCCCCCGGCCGCCGGATTCTGAGATCGGACGGTCGGGGGCTGCTTTTTGATTAGGGCTGTAACGCCTGATAGGAAGCGAGGGATTGCTGCGCCTGTTCGCAGTAGGAATCGGTCTCCTGGATGTTGAGTGCCTGGGTCTGCTGGATGGCCGAAGCGATTGCTTCGGCGTCCAGCCCGGCTTCGGCGTAATCTTCCGCGCTGTGCTCTCCCAGCCAGAAGATGGTGTAGATATCGCCGCTTTCGGATGCGGCGGCATAGGGGCTGACCATCAGGTTGTTGATGGCCGCCCAGTCGTCCGAACAGAGGATCTCGACCTCTTCGGCGGTGATGTCGGGCGGGATCTCCAGCTGCTGGTCAAACAGGATGCTGTTGACCTGGTCGGCGGTCATCTCAAAGTCGTGGAAAAAATCCGCCAGATTGATGAGCCAGTCGTGTTCTTCCGCCCAGGCTTCGACCGCACCGACCCCGCCAGCCTCCGCCTGCAATTCAAACGGGATGCTGGTGAAGCGGGAATCGTAGATCCACGAGCGGGCGTCGGCGGGGAAGGACTTCAGATCGACGTCGCCGGTATGGACAGCCGGCTGCAAAGTTTCCTCTGTTTCCGGGGCGGTTTCACTGCTTTCCTCCGTTTCCGGTTCAGAAGAAGTCTGCGCGGAGGTTTCGTCGGGAATATCAGAAGAGTCAGAAGATTCGCTTTCATTTCCGCTTTCCGCTTCACTTTCTGTCTCATTTTCAGCGGAGCTTTCGCTGCTTTCAGAGACAGATGAAGCGGAGGTTGGTTCAGAGTTTTGGGAAGAGGTCTGGCTGTTCCCGCCGCAGGAGGCGAGCAGCAGACAGGTGATCAGGGTCAAAATCCATATTTTTTTCATACAGAGAATTCCTTTCAGATTGTGCGTCGGACATTTACCGGGCGAAGACCCAGCGTCCGTCTTGCAGGATAAATTCGGCGGTTTCCAGCGGCAGTTCATCTGCGCGCGCCGTCAGTTCAGTCAGCGTCGGGTAATACGACCAGCTATTGTCCAGCACCTGGTCGCCGCTGCCAACATGCGCCCCCTCACTGTCCGGGAACCAGCTCAGCGTGACATAGGAGACGGTCAGTCGTCCGTCCGATTCGGTCATCCGAACGGGGTAGAGGTGGGACGAGGATTCAAAGCCGATCCCGTAGGCAAGCCCGACGATATCCTCCTCCGGGTAGTAGCTGAGGAGGTTTCCGGGGTAGTCCCAGTCGATTTCGGCATCGCTCTCCCGATCGCTCCCCCAGGCGTCCGCGATCGCTTCACGGTAAAGCCATCCGGGGTAGAAAAACTCGGCCGCGAGCGTGAGGTCTTCGCTCCAGTCGGGGTATCCTTCCTCCAGCCCATCCACAAAGGCTGCCAGCTGTTCGGTCCATCCTTCCCATTCATCCGACGCGCGGAATTCCGCCAACCGTTCGGAAAAAACGTAGAAGGAAGCGTTATACATCATCGCGGCAGGTTCGCCGGTTTCTTCATTCTGCCAGCGCATCCAGTTGAGCAGCTGCTCAACCCGGAAGGTGGTTTCCTCCCGGTAGAGCCGGGGCATCTTTTCCGCCGCCGCGTTCTGTGCGGCAGTCAGGGTATCGGTGTTCACCAGCCCCTGTGCCAGCCCGTCGGACAGGGAGACAGCCGCATCGCTTTGGCCTGCATCCCAGACAAACAGCAGCGAATCATCCGTCTCCCAGAAGGTCACGCCGCCGACCTGTATTTCATTTGCCCCCTCGGGAACCAGCCCGGGTGCGGCCTGCCGGTCAACGTAAGAACCGGTATCATTTTTCATCATCAGGCAGACGGCTGCATCTCCTTCCATTGCCAGGACATCGACCCACCGGTCGTCATACCGCTGGCGGGTCCCGGTTTGCAGCAGGGCGGCCGCGTCCATCAGTTCCAGCTGCCGTTGCTGTTCCAGCTGCCGTTCTTCTGCGTCCAGCCCGGTGTAAACGGGGGTATACTGGGTATTGTCTTCGGTAAACCACTGGGAGATCGGGGAGATGTAGACATCCTGCCGATCCAGCGACGCGGTATAATAGAGTGCGGACTGGGAATCATCCAGCGGGAGCAGCTCAAGAATCAGCTGGTCATCGGTTTCGTAGAAGTTTGCCGAAGCATACCCGGTGCCGGAATCGCTGATATTCTGAGCGGTGACAGCGGGTGCTCCGGGAAGAGCGGGGGATTCTGCACAGACGGTCCAGTACAGCGGGTGAAACGCACTGGTATTGAGGGTATTGGAGTAGGCGGACTGGCCATTGCTGCGCAATGTCAAAGAGATGGGTTCATTAAACAGCTGGTTGAGAATAGGGTCCAGCTCTACCGTCCCGGTTTCTTCGCCGGTCAGCACAGGCCGCAGTTCACGCTCTGCAAGGCTGGCGGAGAGTTCAGAAAGCGGACGGGTAAAAATCTCGACCGGTTCGGGGCTGTCGTCAGCCGAGCGGGAAACAATGCCGGTCATCAGCCAGCTGCTGCTGTAGTGGCGCAGCGGCCCATTGAGCTGCATTGGTTCGCTCAGCGTCTTTTCTGCGAAGTTGAACAGATAGATCCGCTGGCCGTCCTGTTTGTAGCCCCGGTCGAGGACGATCATCCGCTCCCGGTCGAGCATTCGCAGGATGACCCGCGGGGAATAGAAATGGTCACCGCTGAGGCTGAGCGGGTATACCCCCTCCAGCGACAGATAGTCA
>DCTE01000027.1 GCA_002329405.1 Ruminococcaceae bacterium UBA1448
TGTCGAATATTCCCCCGAAGGCGGGCGAGCTTTTGATGGGCTTCTTCCACCGCTTTTTGCAGTTCCCCACTGGATGTCCGCTCCTCTCGGTAGAGTTCGAGATCCCGCATCAGGATTTCAGCCCGTGCAGACAGCGCATCTTTCAATTCATCGGTACGGCTGTACCATGTTTCCCGTACCTCATCCTGCTTCTCAGCAACAGCAAGCCGGAGCCGCTGGGCCCCTTCTTCAGTTTTAAGCCGGATCTCATCCATCTGCCGGTAGATGTCGTCCAGTTTGCCTTTCAGTACCAAAATGCCACGTACAGTATAGATGGTATCTGTCAGAGCCGCAGTGGACAACAAACCAGCCAGCAGCAGTTGAATCGGTTCCGGGATTTGGCTGACCAACCGGATTACCGCAGGATGGAGTACCATTATAACAAAAACGGATAATGCCCCGAATTCACAGGAATTGAGCAGACAGACTCTGCCATTGATATTAAATGGCATGGTGGAATAGTCCCACCATTTCATATGGAACAGTTTTTCCAACAGCACACTGGTCAGGTATTCCAGCAGTGTTGTGACAACTATGCCCGATAAAAACAGTGGAAGAATGCTTGATCGTACATCCCGCAGCAGATAGAGGACCAGCAATGCACCGCACCCATAGATTGGGCAAAGCGGCCCATACAGGAAACCGCGGTTGACAAATTTCTTTTGCAGGATAGAACAGTATATTGTTTCACAGCACCATCCCAAAAAGCTGTAAATAAAGAAATACAGGGTAACTGAGATCCATATAGACATGTATGCTCACTCCACCAGGCTGGAAGTTACAAATTTATTTCTGAGCATTTGCCAGCATCAGTTTGATACGGTTTTGCTGATTGACCGCAGAAGCACCAGGGTCATAGTCAACTGCGACAATGTTTGCTTCAGGGTTTTTCTCTTTAATGGTCCGAATCATTCCTTTGCCAACGATGTGGTTGGGCAGACAACCAAACGGCTGGGTACAGACGATATTCGGTACACCTTCATGTACCAGTGAAACGATTTCAGCAGTCAGCAACCATCCTTCCCCCATTTTGACACCGCGGTGGATGTAGCCGTCCGCCATTTTAACCTCATCCGGGAAATAGGTCGACGGCCGGAAGGNNTGCCTCAATAACTTCCTTTTCTCTCTTGACGAGATAATTATAGGCAATTTTAAACGCATAAGTTTTAGCTGCGTTGCCGCCATACAGTTTTCGGTCTTCCAGTGTATTATAGACACAATAGAGACAGAATCCCATCAGGCCAGGGACCACGACCTCTGCACCTTCCTGCAACAAAAAGTTTTCGAGATTGTTATTGCCGAGTGGAGAATATTTAACATAAATTTCTCCGACAACACCGACCAGAACCTTTTTCTCTTTTTTTCTCGGAATGGATGCAAAATCATCGATAATTGCTTTATACCAACTGCGAACTACGCTGCGGGGAACAACCTTGAGCCGGCCCAGCTGAGTACAAAGATAATTCTCCCATTTCTCAACCTTCTTCGCTGTTTCACCAGGCTCAATCTCATACGGACGGCACTGGTTCTGCAAATCGGTCAGCAAATCGCCAAGGAAGACCGCATTTACAAGCTGAATCCCCATCGGCAGTGTGATCTTAAAGCCTGGATTGCTTTCCAGACCGGTGAAAGAAAGCGAGATAACCGGAATCTTTCCGTATCCGCTCTTAATCAGTGCTTTTCTCAGCAGGTGGATGTAGTTGGACGCTCGGCATCCGCCGCCAGTTTGGGTAATCAGCAGCGCGACTTTATCCAGATCGTACCTTCCGCTTTCCAGTGCGTCAATCATCTGGCCGATAACCAGCAGCGCCGGATAACAGGTGTCATTGTGGACGTTGCGAAGTCCCTGGTCTATGACAGCATGGCTGTCGTTGGTCAGAAGTTCTGCTTTATACCCATTCTGCCGCATAATCTGCACCATCATATTAAAATGGATGGGCAGCATAGTCGGAATCAGAATGGTGTGTGTTTTTTTCATTTCTTCGGTAAAAACGACCCGTTCCATCAGATATTCATTTTCTCCTTTCGGTGAAAGTTCGGGATCAGCCGTTCATTCCGCGGGCAGCGGAGACACTTTCCCGTTCGGCAACGGCACCCAACAGACTGCGCAGACGGATGCGCACAGCGCCGAGGTTGCTGATCTCATCTATTTTCAGCTGGGTGTACAGTTTACCAGCTGACTCAAGAATCGAACGGACCTCATCCGTTGTAATCGCGTCGATACCGCAGCCGAAGCTGACCAGCTGGATCAGTTCCATATCCGCGTTCATGGTTACATATTTTGCCGCATTGTACAGTCTTGCGTGATAGGTCCACTGATTGAGAACATCGACATGGACCGGTTCAACCAGGTCAGAGACACAGTCTTCCGAAATGACCACCATTCCCAGAGAGGTCAGCAGACGGTTGATTCCATGGTTGATCTCAGGGTCAATATGGTAAGGACGTCCGCACAAAACCGCGATCTTTTTACCGTGGGAGCGGGCATAACGGATATATTCTGCCCCCTTCTGACGGGTATCCTCCCGCC
>DCTE01000090.1 GCA_002329405.1 Ruminococcaceae bacterium UBA1448
AACTATTGACAAAGAGCCGAAAAAATCTCCCGTGGAAACTCAGTCCACGGGAGATCTAAAATAGCGTTATTCGGCCAAAACGGCGGTACAAATCGAATTGGCATCCATATGCAGTCGGGCCAATTGGCCGCAGATGCGCAGATTGACATCTAAACTTTCATCGGTACGATTCATCATAATCAATGCAATTGTACCATCGGGATTGCGGACAGCTGTTGTTTCCAATTTATCAGTATATTTGCTGCATCCAATCCGAACAGCCCCGGGCTGGATATAACGGGAAAAATGACCAATATAGTAGTAGGAANNATTTTTAACATGATTGGGACCGCCTTTCTCATCCAGGTACAGGTTCCAGTCAATAAAGGTATCCATACCGGCGTTGAGGTTGCCAATCATATCGTGTGCATATCTTTGCCCAAAAGTGATTTCGCTCTGACCTGCGGAAATAGAGTATTCTACACAGCCTTCTGAGAACATCAGCCGCTTATCAGGAAAAGCGTCGTGTGTCATCTGCACCGCGTCAAAATGGTCTCCACTGTACCAGTGGAAAGCAATCCCTTCGACCATTGGACCCGTTACCGAATCAAGCGTTTCCAGTGCGCGTTCAAATACTCGTTCCTTGTTGTGATCCCAGATAAAGATGCCGACCTTTCCAATCAGACCGGCCTTTTCCATTTCTGGATACAGATAATCTCTCAGGAAAGTTTTTTCTTCTTCTGCTGTCCACTGACAGGAGTCCCAGGGAGTAGCAGCCATCGCTTCATTCTGAATAGATACCCATTTGACCGGGATACCTTCATCCAGATACCCTTGAATATACATGGTCATGTACTTTGCCCACGGGCCATAAAATTCGGGTTTCAGATGTCCGCCCCAGCAGCGGTTTCCAACGGTCGGGTCTTTGGGCAGCAGCTCACGGATCGAATCGGGCGCATTGGCACCGATTACCATTTTGACCGGAGGTGTTTTCCATGCGGCAGGGGGGGACCAGGGCGAAAGCAGGACCGAGAGTGGCTTGTCAGCAACAGCCATTGCGCCCTTAATGGCGGGAATAATATACTGACGGTCACGGTCAAGAGTAAAAGTAGTAAATTCAGGGTCACTTACGGGGTCTGCCACTGCCGTATACATTCCCAGTGAGAAGTCACAGCTGTCAATGTGGGTACGCACAACCGTTGCACCGTTACCGCCAACACCGAAATAATCTTTCAAAGCTGCCTGACGGTCTTCCTCCGAAAGCTGTGCCAGGGCATACCCGGCTGCCTCCGTCATCGCGCCGCCAAAGCCGACAATCGTCTGATAAGTTGCCTGTGGATATACATTAACCACCTGCATTTCTACTGCGCGCGCTTCTGCAGATTCATCTGTCAGAGCAATTTCCTGTTCTGTCTGATGAATCTTGTCATTTTGCCAAAGGGTAGAATAAAGCTTCATTTTCATCGGAACCGTCTCCTTATCACGATATTCTGAACCCGGACATCAGCCGGATTATACAGTCTTATCCTTCTGCCAGTTTACGAATCGACTCTCCGGTCAGCCGGTAGATTGTCCATTCGTCCATTGGCTGTGCGCCGATACTTTTATAAAAAGCAATGGAAGGCTCGTTCCAATCAAGGCAGCACCATTCAAATCTGCCGCAGCCTTCTTCCACTGCAATTTTAGCCAAAAGCCGGATCAATTTCCCACCAATGCCTTTTCCACGCATTTCAGGATAAATAAATAAATCTTCCAGATACAATCCTTTTCGTGCCATCCAAGTGGAATAATTGAAGAAGTATAAAGCAAACCCGACTGGTTTTCCTTCATACTCCGCAATCATCACCTGTGCCTCTTTACGATCAAAAATCGAACTTTCAATCAGTTCATCTGTAGCAAAACAACTTTCCGGTGCTTTCTCATACAGTGCCAAAGCCTGAATCAACGTAGTAATTGTATGTACGTCGCTGCGTTCAGCGCGGCGGACGGTCAGAGCACCGTCCTGAAGCAGAATCTGCATCGACTAAATCCTCCTTGACTGATCTTGATACTTTTATGATACACTTTTTATCTAAAAAAGTAAAGGTTTTTCACTTAAAATTATGAAAATCATCCTTTTGACATCATTTGCCCCGCCAGATAAGAACAGGCAAACATCGCAATATCCATTGCGACAATAGTGGAGCCTACCGGTGTAGACGCAAGAATGGAAATAATAATCCCTGCGGCTGCACAAATCACCGACATGATTGCTGAACAGAGGATAACAGTCTGAAAGCTTTTAAACAACCGCATTGCGGATAGAGCGGGAAAGATGATCAGTGCTGAAATCAACAGTGAACCTACAAGATTCATTGCCAATACAATGACGACAGCAGTTATCACTGCAATCAGCAGGTTATAGCGGCTAGCCTGCAATCCAGTTGCCTGCGAAAAGTTTTCATCAAATGTTACCGAAAAGATTTTATGGTAAAACAGCAGGAAAATCAGGATTACAAAAACCGAAATGCCGATGCTGAGCCATACATCCAGTTTTGTCAAGGTCAGAATAGCGGTGGAACCAAACAATGTACTGCATACATCACCACTGATATTGGTCGATTTGGAAAAGATGTTTAATAGCAGATATCCCATTGCCAGCGCACCGACCGACAGCATCGCGACCGCAGCATCCCCTTTAATTTTGGTATGCTGCCCAGTCCGTAACAGCCACACTGCAGCCAGGACGGTGATCGGCATAACAACCGCCATGTTGTTGCCAAGGTCAAGGATTGTTGCGATCGCAATAGCACCAAATGCGACATGCGATAAACCGTCTCCAATAAATGAAAAACGCTTGAGTACCAATGTCACCCCCAGCAGCGAGGAAGACAATGCAATCAACACGCCAACGATCAGCGCATATCGGACAAATGGATAAGCAAAATATGCAGCCAGTGTATCAAACATGGAGACCAGCCTCCTTCTGTACAGGATCTTCCTGGAAATGGCAGGCAATGCCGCTGGAACGGAACTGATCGGTGCTGCCCCAGAAAAGCGGCTCACCAATATACAGAATATGCCGGGCATACTGCATGGCGGCCGGAATGTCATGAGACACCATAATAATGGTAATTCCATCATGGCGGTTCAGCGAAGCAACCAGTTCATACATTTCACGGGTAGCATTGGGGTCCAGTCCGGCGACCGGTTCGTCCAAAAGCAGCATCTTACGGGTTGCACATAATGCCCGTGCCAGCAGTACCCGTTGCTGCTGACCGCCTGAAAGCTCACGGTAACACCGGTCGGCGAGATGGTTGATTCCAAGTTTGCGCATATTTTCGTCTGCCAACGCTTTTTCCCGTTTGGTGTAGAATGGACGCATGCCACACCTTCCCAGCAGCCCGGAACGGACAATTTCTGTCACAGAAGCCGGAAAGTCCCGCTGTACCAGCGTCTGCTGGGGCAGATACCCGATTTCCCGGGCAGTCAGTCCGTCACCTGTCTCAATACTGCCGGTCATAACCGGATGCAGATGCAGCAGTGTTTTAATCAGCGTACTTTTACCGGAACCATTTTCTCCCAGGATACAGAGATAGTCGCCTTGTTGGACTGAAAAATTCAACCCATGCACAACAGGCTTTCCGTCATATCCCAAGGTTACATCTTTACAGATTAGTTGTGCCATTTTCTTTTCCGCTCCTTATGATAACGCCTCTTTCAGCACCGAAAGGTTGTTTTCCATAATCGACAGATAGTTGACGCCCTGTTCAATCTGCTGGTCAGTAACCGACTGCATCGAATCCAACATCAGAATTTTGGCGTTTTTAGCAGTTGTGTTTTCAATAATTGTCTGAGCAATCTTCTGGTCACTGCCATCAATGGTCAGTACTACCGGCAGCGACAGCTCGTCAACTTTCCCTGCAAGGAAAGAAACGGTCGCAAAACTGGCTTCTGACTCCGCAGAACAGCCGGGAAATGCAGCATAATACTCCAGTCCATACTCCTCCGTCAGATAGATAAACGGGAAACGGTCGCCAAACAGCAAAATCTTATTGGCAGAAGCATCGACTGTCTGCTGATAACGGGTGTCCAAATCGGCAAGCTGCTGTAAATAATCAGTCAGATTGTCCTGATATTGTTCGGTATTCTCTTTGTCTACAGTGCAAAGAGCGTCTGCAATAGCGGTACAGATACGCTGTGCATTGTCGAGTGACAACCAGACATGCTCGTCATATACTTCTTCGTCCTCTGCTTCGTCATGGTCATGGCCTGATTCCATTCCCTCCGACAATTCCTCCAGATGCAGCTGATCAGATGACAAAACCTCCATCATATTGACTGTAACCATATTTTGATTCTGTGCAGTTTTCAAAGCGTCTTCTACCCAGACATCCGATTCGCCGCCAACATAAATAAATACATCCGCATCCGAAAGGGAAACAATATCTGCTGCTGTCGGCTGGAATGAGTGCATATCTACTCCGTTTTTCATCATCAGCCCAGGCGTCGCATCTATGCCATTCATCAGTACATCTGCCCAGTCATAACCGGGAAAGATAGTTGAAACGACCTTCAGCCCATCATTCTCAGACTCGGTCTGACCATTTGCGTTTTCTGCCTGACAGCCTGACAGTGCCAACGTCAGAAATGTGCAAACCAGCAGCAGGCACCAATATTTTCTCTTTACGTTTCTCATTTATTTGTTCCTTTCTTTGCTTGTCAAGTCCGGGTGATCTTCCTGCTGGTGCAGCTGGCATTCCTCACAGCAGCCAGGCAGTACAGCGTCTGCACCGTCAACAGCAAAATGATGCCGTTCGAGTATCGTACGGACAATCTGAGCACTTTCCTGATCTTCCATATGATACAGTTTTCCGCAGACTGTACAGCGGAGGTGCAGATGTTCGGTACAATGTGGACAAGAAACCATCTGGTAAAGAAAATGGCGGCTGTGTCCTTTTGCAAAGCGTTTGACCCGTCCTTCTTCCACCAGCTGGGACATCAGCCGGTAGAGAGTACTTTTGCCTGGTACAGACGACAGCTCTGCATCCGCCTGCATTCCTTCTGCCAGCTCATCAATTGAAAATGCCTGATCACTGTGTTGACTGAGGTATTTCAGCAGTACTTTCTTCTGTTCCGTTTGATAACCCATATGTCACAGCTTCCTTCTTTAAATTGAGAGTTACTCTCATATTATACCTGATTTTGAGAGAAAGTCAAGCTGTACAGTGTACGTAAAAGCAGAAAGAAGCCAGAAAAATACAGCACAAAGGCCGCCCCTCTTTGNNAGAACCGTTAGTTGTTCAGTTGTGAATAACCAAAAGCTGTATCAGCCTTCAATTATTTGATCCAAGCGCCGTCATCGCCCAGTTTGTAGCCGTCGATGGTAGTATTGCGTTCCATCTGGCCAAGAGCGTTTTCTTTCTTGGAGAAGTAGTACCACTTGCCATCAACTTCGCACCAACCGGTAACCATCTTGCCGGAAGAAGCGAGGTAGTACCAGTTGCCTTCAACTTTGACCCAGCCAGTTCTCATGGAGTTGTCGCCATTGAAGTAGTACCACTTACCGTCAACCTTAGCCCAGCCATAAGCAGCGCCGCAGTTGGAGTTCAGCCAGTACCATTTGCCGTTTTCCTGGAACCATTCGGACTGTTTAGCGGTGTTATCAGTGTTGAAATAGTACCAAATGTTGTCGATCTTGTGCCAGCCATCGTTCAGATAGCCTTCTTCGGTACCGTAGACCCACTTACCAGCGTCATTCTTGGACCAGCCCATGATGATTTCGCTGTAGTTGATAGCAGCGTCAATAGCTTCGATAGCGTTATCAATATCAGAGATTACAAAGTTATCTTTATCACCAGCAGTCTTGGTAGAAACACCATTTACTTTAGTGGTAGAATTGCCATCGTAATCATCTACAAGATCTTCAGCGGTAGCAATAGCTTTGTTCAGGGCATTAACCTGAGCAGCATTGTAGTTATCCTCGTCAGCTTTCAATGCTTCAAGAGCAGCTTTACCATTCTTGATAGCAGTATTCAAATTGCTGATCATGCCCTTGGTAACAGTAGTCTGGGTACCCTGGTAGCTCAAAGCTTTACCAGTGGTTTCCATAATCTCAACTGCATACTTGGTCTGATTGTTGCCTTCTACAATTTCAGCATACTCGGTAGCGTCTACATAAGCATTGTAGTATTTCTCAACGTAGTCAGATTCAATCTTACCAGCATATGCATCAACTGCTTCTTCCAATCTCAAAGTGGTAGAACCAGCAGGAGTAGTTGTAACTGCTAAACCAGCGACAGCCTCATTCAGTGCAGCGTTGACAGTATCAATCATGCCCTGATAAGAACTGGAGGTGTTACGATTATAAATCGCAGTAGCCAGCTGATAAACATTTGCAAACCATTCATATTCAGCAGTTACATTGTCAGCAACGGTACCAGCAGTAATACCTGCATATTCCTGCCCTTCGCGATCCTTCTCATAGTAGTCAGCAGCAGGATACAGCGGATAAATTGCCTTAATAGAAGTTCTTACATCCTGACTTGTAGCAGTTGCCAGTGTAATACCATCATAAGTATACAAAGTCAAATCTGCATTGGTACTATTATACTCTCTTTCAGGGAGATATACGCTCGGAATCTTACTATTATTGAAATACAGATCATTCAGAGAGTTGGCCAGTTCAGTCTTATCAGAGGTCGTAGCTCTGCCATAGGAACTGGTAACAACTGCAGCATAAAGTCCTTCAATAGCCTGTTTCTGCTGAGCAGGAGTAGAAGCAAGTTCATAAACNNCTCTGATAGCTATTGTAAGCGGAAGCAGTGGTAAAATCATCTGCTGTAACTGCATTCAGGCATTCCATCAGCAGGTTAGCCCATTCACTTTCATCAAGCTCATCTTCGCCAATGTAAGATCCATCAACGTATTTATCATACTGCTGCATCAGGTATACAAGGTGAGAGGAAGAAAGCTGTCCATAATTAGCTGTTCCAACAGAATCAAACAGATCAGAAACCAATCCCTCAAAATTGTACTCGTCGTTACCGTTGTATTTATAAGAATACGAGGAAAGGAAGTCCTTTTCATCAATGTTGGTAGCTGCCAAAGTACCGTTCCAGGTATATCTCATCAGACCAAGTTCAACCAAGAAATCCTCATATTCCTGAATAACATCTACACGGGCATCATAATAACCACCAAGACCAAGAACAGCATCATTCTGGTCAAGAGTATTATTGTCGGTAGAAATGTTACCTAAAATGGTAATAAGAGCTCTTGCATCAGCATTGCTGACCAAGCCAGTATAAATATTACCATTATATACTTTTCTGAAAGCAGCATCATCCCATGCTTCTTCAAACTGCATTACACCATTTTGAGTAGTAAAATAGTCATATGCATAGACATTTCCGTTTTCAACAGTTACGCCTTCTCGGGAAAGAGCATCGGTAACCAGCTCGCCATCGCCATAAGCATAGCTATATTTATACTGATAACGAGTATTAACACTCACAGTACCATTGGTATTCTGAGTAAAATTAGACTGAATCTCAGCAAAATGGAGTTCATTCAGTTTATCTCGAACTTTACCTTCGATTTCTTCATAAGAATAAATAAGGCCATTGTTCGTGTAAACGTCGTTATTATTGGTGTATGCATGCTCTGTATGGACATCTGCTTTATACTGGCCGATAGTAGTTGTTGTTACATCATCAGTAAATCCAGTTCCTGTTACAGGCGTAGCAATAGTTGAATAAAACACTTCATAAGGAATCTGAGTATTAGTATAAGTCAGAGAATGCTTATAAATAACCTCATTATCATTATTTTTCCAAACATACCCAAGTGCGTTCTGAGCTGCATCCCAAATTGCATTGCCATTTTCTGCAGATTGAGCAACCAGATCGTCCATGTTTTCATATGGCAGGCCAATATATTCAGCAGCAGCTTTTTCAATGGTCTGATTAGTGTAAGGATTATATGCGGTATAATTATCAGTGTCGGCAAAGGTTACGGTTGCTGCCTGATAAGATGTATATGGATCATTACCATAAACAACGTGACTGGAAGCTGCATCAGCAGTTACAGCAGCACCGAATACAGAAAAAGCGGTAGTTCCAGCAAGAGCCAGAGCGAGAATTCTCTTTTTCATTTCGAATTTCATCCTCCATAAATAGTTTTGTTGTCCTTTCCGTTTTCGCGATTCGGAAACGGTGGATGGGACTTTTCACCTTGCAAACATCCAACCGAAAGCTGTTGGGGTAGCGTTCTCTGTGTGTCTCAAGGCTATGGCTAGATTATAGCAAAAAAAAACGCCGCCGTAAAGCCCTTTTGGGCAATTTCGGCGGTTTTTTGTTTTAACCGGGGGTACAAAAACTTTTTTCAGAACTTATTTACAAATCGTAATTTTTGATGCAACAGATGGGGTTTTTCCTGACACTAATGTATTTACGGGGCTTTTCAAAATCTCTGGATAAACCCCTATCTTGTGGTATAACCCCTTGTTGATAGCTCTATAATAGCACATATTGGGAGTTTTGGCAAGAGTTTTGCACAATATTTCACATTATTTTGCTGCATCCATCACCTGTTATTCATACAGTCAGCCGCTGCACACATTTATTTATATGGAAAGAAAATCTGCCAGATGGATTTCTGACGGGGAAAAGGGCTGGTCCGGCCGGATTTCTTTCGTCAATTTGACGATACTTTTTCAATGCAGTCAAGAGACGGCCGCCTCCCCGGGGGATTGGGCGCATTTTGCAGCTCTTTTCCCTTGTTTTCTCCCTTTTGGCCGTTCGATTTGTGTCGGATTTTGTATAACCGGATGGATAGCGGATACTTTTATACTGTTTCCGATAAATTCTGAATATATTTTTCTTTCTCCCCCGGTATACCGTCCAGCTGATCGAGCAGACAGGCCGCCCGGCGCTTTTCTTCTTCATTAGAATGTGCGTAAACGTTCATCGTTGTGGACAGTTCAGCGTGGCCCAGCAGTTCCTGTACATCCCGGGGGGATGCGCCGCCCCGCAGCAGGTTGGTTGTATAGGTGTGCCGGAGCAGATGAAAATGAAATGCCGGGATGCCTGCCGCCTGTGCAGCTCGCCGACAGGTCTTTTCCACCAGGTCAGGGCTGACCATTGTCCCGTCTTTCTGGCGGCAGACAAAGTTGACTGGCTGCATCTGCTCACTGTCTGCCGGTTGGGTGGTCACAACATAATG
Source organism: Ruminococcaceae bacterium UBA1448 (assembly GCA_002329405.1). Lineage (GTDB taxonomy): Bacteria > Bacillota > Clostridia > Oscillospirales > Ruminococcaceae > Faecivivens. The sequence goes on from DCTE01000090.1 coordinate 9,184, forward strand.
CTGCCGGCCGTTCTCGGTCAGCAGCGTGCAGTAATTTTGCAATGGAAAGCCGGTCCTTCCTGCATTTTGTAAAATATTGTGCAATTTTTCCCCAAACAGCACCTTCCGTGCCTTTCCGTTCTTGGGTGTACTCAGTTCCATCCGGTGGGTGGCACCATTATACCGCAGGCTTTTGCGGACGGTCAGGATTCTTCTTTCCATATTAATATCTTCCCAGCTCAGACCACACGCTTCGCCGACCCGCAGCCCGGTATAATAGGCAATTTCCACCGGCAGCAAAACCGGGCTTTCCGCCAGTGCCTGACAAAGCGCGGTATACTGTTGGTGACTGAGCGTCTTCTGCGGGTCTTCCGCCGTCATGCCGAGCAGCCCGGTATTGCCCTGTAAACTGAGGGTGACATTTTCCATCGGGCTGACACTCAGCAGCCGCCCGGGAAAAACCGCATACCGGAACGCCCCCTGCAATACCGCCCGATAGATGCGCAGATAACCTGCGCTCAGCCGTTTGCCGCCACGCCCCGTTTCCTCGCGGCTCAGCCGGTCAAAATAGTTTTGCAGGTCCGCTGCCGTTATCTCCCGCAGTCCCCGTACTGCGATCGGGTCCTGTCCGATTCGGCCGGCAATATTTTGATACAGCATCAGCGTCCCATTTGACCGGTTGCTTTTGCGTACCTCTTCCAGCCACATCTCCAGCAGTTCTTTCAGTTTCATCCGTCTGCCCTCAGGGCGCAGCCCGTTTTTGTATTCAAAAACCGCCCGCCGCAGATGTTCTTCCGCTTCCTCACGGCTCTCCCCGCCGGCAAATTCCCGCTGGACCGGTTTCCCGTGTTCTCCCGCAAGGTAAAAACGGTAATACCATCGCCCGCCCCGTCTGCGCAGTGACCCGGTTCTGCCTGGGATAAATCCTTCACCTGATGCCGCCCGCCGCATCGCTTCTAGGCAGCTTTCTGCTTTCTCTCCCCATAGAAAAGGCAGGCATTCGGCAATTTTACGGATATTTTCGGTATTGCGGGTCATTTTGCGGCGGAACAGCTCATTGATTGCGGCATTTCGGACAGCGTTATCCTGTGCGGATAAATCAGACGAAACGTTCATGGTCCGCAGCTCCCGGTCGGCCTCCGACCAGTTGCCCGCAATCCCGCCGAAAATGTCGATCAGATATCCCAGGGCTTGACAAAGGGCTGCTTCGTTATTCGGGGAAAGATCAGCGCGATCCAGCCGGTCGATGAATCCACGGAGTTTGTCCTGAAGCAATATCTGATGTTTTGCCGGCATGGCAGTGCTGCCTTTTTTTTGATCATCCAGCAGCCTGTCGACGTCTGTCCCCAAAATCTCCGCAATCGCCGTCAGCGTTCCCTTTTTGGGCAGGGTCTTTCTCGATTCATACCGTTGTATGGTCGACCGGCTGACACCCAGCCGCTGTGCCATCTCCCGGACAGAAATTCCCGCTGCCAGCCGTATTTTGCGGATACGAAGGCCAACCGGCTGCTGTTGCAGAGAGGCAGCAGACTTTTCAGCAGCAGGGCAGGGGGTGGACAGGTGGGCAGGCTCGGATTGATAACGATTCATCTGTTCGGTCTCCTTTTTGCTTTACTATAGCATAGTAAAACTGTGAAGTGCAATTTTACAGCCTATCGTTTGCTGTCTTTTTGATTCTTTTACCGACAATTTCTGCCTGGGAAAATCATTTACACCCGGAAACCATTGAAATTAGACCGCCGGTGTGGTATGATAGAATGTACTTATTATGGTATTTTGCGCACTGCGCACTGGAATGGCCAGCAATCCTTAGCTGTCCCCAGTTTGTACCGGAAAGGAAGGCATATATGGCAAAAAAACGTATTGCCATTCTGTTCGGAGGCACCTCCCCCGAACACGATATTTCCTGCATGTCGGCATGGTTCCTGCTCCGCAACATGCCGGCAAAATATGAAACAGTCTGTATCGGCATCACCCGAAAGGGTCGAATGCTGTATTATCCCGGTGATGTGGATGGTATCCGCTCGGGAGCCTGGGAGTCTTACCCCGACAGCTGCAGCTGTATTTTCAGTACCGACGATTCAAAAACCGGTATCTATAAACTGATGAACGACGGCAGTGCTTCCTATTTGGGTTTGGACTGCGTTTTCCCGGTACTATATGGTAAGCGCGGGGAAGACGGCAAGTTTCAGGGTATTCTGGAATGTTCCGGTATCCCATTTGTCGGTGCGGGAGCCTGTACCTCCGCGCTGTGTATGGATAAAGGGTTCGCCCACATGATTCTGACCGCTTCCGGCATCAAAATGTCCCGTTATATTACCGTCCGGCGGGATGAACGGCTGGATATTCCGTCGCTGGTCAAACAGATTCAATACAGCTTTGGCTTCCCGGTCTATGTTAAGCCTGCCTGTTCCAATACTGCCGGTGGTGTCTTTCATGCGTCCTGCCCGGAAGATCTGGAACGTGCCGTCAAGATGGCGTTTGTTCATGACAATAAAGTACTGATCAAGGAAGCAATCCATGGCCGGCAGATTAAGTGCGGCCTGATTGGAAATGATCTCTCCAATCTGGAGGTTTCTCCGCTGGGAGAAATCTGTTTTGACCCGAGTTTTGTCCCCCGTACCGCCTATGAATCCGCACCTCAGCAGCTGCAAATTCCTGCTGATCTTTCAGACGAAGCGGCTGATGCCATCCGGCGGGCTGCCCTGCGCGCATTTGACGCGGTGGAATGTGCCGGCGTGGCTTCCATCGACTTCTTCCTGACGGAAGACGGACAGGTCTATCTCAATCAGTTCAATACCGTCCCCGGTTATTCGTCAGTCAGCATCTTCCCGCGGCTGTGGGAAGCGGCGGGCGTATCCATGCCGGAACTGATCGACCGGCTGATTCAGCTCGCGTTTGAAAAGTCTGACGTTGAATACTGATCCACCCGCAAAGAAAGGAAGGACAGGCCTGATGGAAAAACAGCATCCAAAACGCAAACATCCGGTATCCATCTCAATCAAAGGTATCTACCACCCGGATGGCGATGATGAACCGATGGAAGCCGAGTTAATCACCGATGGCTATATGTACCGCCTCGGCGGGCACTGGTATGTGACCTATGTTGAAACCGAAACGACCGGCTATGAAGGCTGTATTACTACCTTGAAGGTCGCCGCGGATGACTCGGGCGAAAACAGCCATGTGGTGACCCTGACACGCAAGGGGGATGCCTCTTCCCATCTGATTATGCAGCAGGGAACCCGTACGCTGGGGAGCTACAATGTATTCGGCAATACAATGGAAATCGGTGTCTACACAGATGATATGGAGTATCAGTTCGGTGAAAACGGCGGCCGGTTTCATCTGCATTATACGCTGGATATGAATACCAATCTGCTGAGTGAAAACGAGCTCACGATTGAAGTAACGCCGGTCTGAACCCGGCGGCCGGAATATCCCGGCCTGGAAAGGAGAACGATTATGGTAAATCCCATCCTGGATGTAAAACAGGAATGCCGGAAGCTGGTTGAAAAGGCCATCGCTTCCGCAATAAATGCGGGTACCCTGCCTGAAGCAGAACTGCCTGTGTTTAATATCGAGATCCCGTCAGACGTTTCCCACGGTGATTTCTCGACCAATGCGGCAATGGTGTCGGCGCGCGCTTTCCATAAAGCACCCAAAATGATCGCCGATGCAATCATTGGGGCGATGAATCTGGAAGGTTCCAGCTTTGAAAAGGTAGAGGTTGCAGGCCCCGGCTTTATCAACTTTTTCCTTGGCCGCAGCTGGTTTTCTCAGGACGTCCTCAACGTCCTGCATGAGAAGGACGAATATGGCCGCACGGCTTTTGGAGCCGGAAAACGGATTCTGGTTGAGTTTGTCTCTGCCAACCCGACCGGGCCGATGCATATTGGCAATGCCCGCGGCGGCGCGATTGGCGATACCCTTGCTTCGGTTCTTGACTGGGCGGGTTTTGGCGTCAACCGCGAATTCTATATCAACGACGCCGGCAACCAGATCAACAAATTTGGTCTGTCGCTGTCGCTTCGTTATCTCCAGATCTGTGAAGGTGAAAAAGGCAGCCCGGAAGACACCTATATGCCGGAAGACAGCTACCATGGGCAGGATATTATCGACCATGCACAGGCGTTTTATGACCTGCATGGAGATGCTTTCAAGGACGTTTCCGAAGAGGAGCGCAGAAAAGCACTGGTTGATTACGCACTGCCGCTGAACATCCAGGGGCTGGAACGCGACCTGCTGCGTTACCGCATTAAATATGACTGCTGGTTTAAGGAGTCTTCTCTGCATGAGAGCGGAGAGGCGGCAAAAGTCGTCGATATGCTGACCGAAAAGGGTTATACCTACGAAAGTGAAGGCGCAATCTGGTTCAAAGCAACGGAATTTGGTGCTGACAAGGACTTTGTCCTCCGCCGCTCCAACGGATTTTTTACCTATGTTGTGCCAGATATTGCCTATCACTATAACAAACTGGTTACCCGCGGATATGATAAGGCAATCGACGTGCTGGGCGCTGACCACCACGGCTATGTCCCCCGCTTGAAAGCAGCTTTGCAGGCGCTGGGGGTTGACCCGGACCGGCTGGATGTTGTATTGATGCAGATGGTCAGACTGGTCCGCGGAGGCGAGGTTGTCAAGCTGTCCAAGCGTTCCGGTAAGGCGATTACGCTGGTCACCCTGCTGGATGATATCCCGATTGACGCGGCACGGTTCTTCTTCAATCTGCGGGAAGCAAACTCCCAGTTTGACTTTGACCTTGACCTTGCGGTGGAACAGACCAGCTCCAACCCGGTTTATTATGTTCAGTATGCACACGCCCGCATCTGCTCGATCATGAGCAAATTGGCGGCAGAAGGCATCTCTCCCAGAGAAGTGACGCTGGATGACCTCAACCGGCTGACAACATCCGAAGAGACTGAGCTGATCAGACGGATTGCTCAGTTCCCGGAGGAGATCGTCGACGCGGCCAGGAATTATGACCCTGCACGCATTACACGGTACACGACTGAACTTGCAACGCTGTTCCATAAGTTCTACAATGCCTGCAAGGTTATCGGCGACGATGAGCCGCTGATGCAGGCACGTATTGCACTGTGTGAAGCGACCCGTACTACCCTGAAAAATGCGCTGACAGTGCTGGGAATTACAGCTCCCGTTTCGATGTAATAGCGTAAACTGGAAAGGAAGAATAGAAAATGAAATTAGGCATGGTCGGACTGCCGAACGTTGGCAAAAGTACGCTGTTTAATGCGTTGACCAACGCCGGCGCTGAGTCCGCGAACTATCCTTTTTGTACAATTGAGCCGAATGTCGGCGTTGTTTCGGTCCCAGATAAGCGGCTGGACAAGCTGGCTGAGATGTATAATCCGAAGAAGTTTTCTCCTGCGGTACTGGAGTTTGTCGATATCGCAGGCCTGGTAAAGGGTGCTTCCAAAGGTGAGGGGCTGGGCAACAAGTTTTTGCAGAATATCCGCGACGTAGACGCGATTGTTCATGTTGTCCGCTGCTTTGAGGATACCGATGTCATCCATGTGGAAGGCAGCATTGACGCGCTGCGGGATATCGAAACGATCAACCTTGAGCTGATTCTGGCAGATATTGAGATACTGGAGCGTCGGATCGCCAAAACCCAGAAGGCTGCAAAAGCAGATAAAAAGCTGCTGGGTGAGGTACAGTTCCTGGAAGCACTGCGCGACCATCTGGAAGAAGGGAAGTCCGCCCGGTCTTTCCCATTTACCGAAGATCAGCTGGCCTCGCTGCATGATACGCCGCTGCTGTCCAATAAGCCGGTTATCTACGCTGCCAATATGAGCGAAGATGATTTTGTTGGCGGCTATGAAAACAACGCTGAATATCAAAAGGTCAAAAAGCTGGCCGAAGAGGAAAATTCTCAGGTATTGCCGATCTGTGCGAAGATTGAAGAAGATCTTGCAGATATGGATGACGCTGACAAGAAGGAATTCCTCGCAGACCTGCATCTGGAAGAGAGCGGCCTGTCCCGAATTATCCGTGAAGGCTATGCACTGCTGGGACTGATCTCCTTCCTGACTGCGGGCTCGGATGATGTCCACGCCTGGACGATTACCCGCGGTACCAAAGCACCCAAAGCCGCCGGAAAGATCCATACTGACTTTGAAAAAGGCTTTATCCGCGCCGAAGTGGTTTCCTTTGACGATCTGATCGCCTGCGGTACGATGGCCGCTGCCCGTGAAAAAGGGCTGGTTCGTCTGGAAGGCAAAGAATATGTGATGCAGGATGGCGATATTGTAACCTTCCGTTTTAATGTCTGATTGATCTGTGTTTGTGCAGCTGAATATAACCCCATCTTCCTTTTGGATTCAGGTGGGGTTTTTCAGTGCCGGAATATAGGGGTCTTGTACATATGGAAAAGACAAAAATTAAAAAAACAATGCCCGCAAGCAGCATTACAGAAGGCGTGATCTGGAAACAGCTGCTGCGATTTTTCTTCCCTATTTTGCTGGGGACCTTTTTCCAGCAGTTATATAATACCGTAGATGCTGTAATCGTTGGGAATTTCGTCGGGAAAGAAGCGCTGGCAGCAGTTGGCGGTTCGACCGGTACACTGATCAATCTGCTGATCGGTTTTTTTACCGGTCTGGCATCCGGCGGCAGCGTTATTATCGCACAGTTTTACGGCGGCGGTCGGAAAGAAGACACCGGAAAAGCCGTCCACACATTGGTCTTTATGGGACTGATTGCCAGTGTATTGTTTACTATTATTGGCGTCGTATTTTCCCGGGCTGCGCTGACTGCCATTGCAGTACCGGATAATATTATGGGGTATGCCCTGCCGTATATGCAGATCTATTTTGCTGGTATTACCTTCCCAATACTATACAATATTGGTTCTGCTATCCTCCGGGCAATCGGCGATTCCAAGCGTCCGTTGTATTTTCTGATCGTCTGCTGTTTGACTAACGTTGTGTTGGACCTGTTGTTTGTTGTTGGAATGGATATGGGCGTTGCGGGAGCCGCAATCGCCACTGTACTGTCGCAGGTGGTCAGCGTTCTCCTGACATTTGCGTCTTTGATGAAAACACAGGAGTGCTACCGGTTTTCACTTAAAATGCTGCGGATGGATGTACGATTAATTAAATCTATGTTGAGAATTGGCTTGCCTGTCGGCCTCCAGTCGACAATGTACTCAATTTCCAATATTCTGATCCAGTCAAGCATCAACGGCTTTGGAACAGATGTAATTGCAGGCTGGACAGCAGTTGGCAAGGTAGATTCTCTTTTCTGGATGGCTATTAACGCATTTGGTATCGCTGTTACAACCTTCGTCGGGCAGAACTTTGGCGCTGGTAAATACGATCGTGTCAGAAAAAGCGTCCGTGTCTCTATGGTAATGGCAATGGGAATGACGATCGTGCTGTCAGCATTGCTGCTGCTGACTGAACGGTATACGTTGGGGCTGTTTACGCGGGATGCAAATGTTATCGAAATCGGCGAAGAAATGATCTTTTACATGGTCACCTTCTATTTTACCTATGTTCCAATCGAGGTTTTTTCCGGTGCAATCAAAGGTGCTGGAGATTCACTGATTCCAATGATTATCACACTGCTGGGAATTTGTGTACTGCGTGTAGCCTGGGTGCTGATTTTGGTGCCGATCTGGCATAATCTGTTTACTCTTTGTATCAGTTATTCGGTCTCCTGGCTGACAACCTCCGTCATTTTTACTATATACTACCTCAAAGGAAATTGGATGCAGCGTTGTATCCAGCAAAATCATTGATCAAAAATCTGTAAATTTTCCTATTTTTGCAACAACTATAATTCCATCTTGCAAACCAGCTGATTTTCCTACCGAATTTTTGGCTGGTTTTCTTATATCCGTAAGGGAAAAAACAAGGGGAACTTTTCGAAAAGCTGTATAAATACCGCCATCACAGTCCTGCAAATTGCTTTCTCCATAACTATTTATGGAGGATGAAATTCGAAATGAAAAAGAGAATTCTCGCTCTGGCTCTCGCCGGAACTACCGCTTTTTCTGTCTTCGGTGCTGCTATCAGTGCTAATGCTACTACTTCTACCGATCGTTACTATGAAGTAGACGCTTACATGGGTTATACTCCTGTTGCTGAAAAAATCAACACCGCTAATGCTACTTCTTCTACTGACAACTATGCAATTGACCTGAACAATCCGTCCAGCCCCAAATATTTTCAGATTGTATCTGAAGGCGTAAATAATACGGATAAGTTTGCATCTGTTACTGATTATGTTAAACACACTTATGATGTAAAAGAAGAATATGCCCCTGAGACTCTGTATACCTTTAGCCGTAATGCTGCTAGTGACATTGAGCACAACGCTAGTTATTCTAAGACTGAAGTTTACATGGGCGTTGATACTAACAATAACGCACTGAATTTCTTTAAGGATCAGAGCGCTGCAAATCAGAGCTACACTAAACTGGTTGGCACTTACTATGTCAAATCTGGCGAAGGTAATGTTTTCTACTACACCGGTGAAATGAATGCAACTGATGCTGCTGCTATTGAAGCTGCAAAAGCTAGTGCTTCTAACAGTGGTTCCATTACAATTGGTAATTTCTTTAAAGAATATTCTGAAACTTTGTCCACTGGTACTGTAATTGTAAAAGATGGTGTATTCAAATCTGCAACTGGTGACATTTCTGTTACTCCTAAAAATAATGGTTATGAATACAACAACAAAGTTTATACTTCTACCAATGATTTGATTGCAGCTATTAAAGCTGATTACAGCACTAATACTGAAGCTACTCAGTACTCTAAAGTAAAAGATGCTACTGTAACAGCTGGCGATACTATTAATGCAGCTACTTATAACGGCCTGAAGACTGTTGCAGATTACTCTGCAAAGATTCAGACTGGTTCTACCACCACTCCTACCGGCGATGCGGCAATCTCTGTTGTTGACAGCACTGGAAAGGTTTGGGGCAAAGAAGTTACCACCGCTGGTACTACTGAGCACTACAAAGATTGGACCTTCAACTCTGACATGACTGGTGAGGTTTCTGTTGATCCTTATACCGTTAACACCACTATCATTAATGGCGTTATGAAAGTTGAGAAGGTTGAGACTCCTACCATCTATGCTTACGACTTCTTGCCTGCAAACATGACTGCTGCTGATGCTAGTGCAATTGCTTACAACTGGAACAACAAATCCATGGCTGAAGCAGCTGCTGCAATTGGTGATAACCTGGTTGCTGAGACCGGTCGCGGCAGAGTTGGCATGGGCGTTCGTTATGACGTCGTTTCTGACTGGATTGACTTCCTGGATGAACTGGCTATCAACAAAGACAACAATGGCTATGTTGAAACCAAAGATGAGTTTGTCAGCAACTATACCGATATGTTCTACAATGATCCGGTATATAGCTCCTGGACTGGTCAGCTGATCGGCTACAACAAAGTCGACCTGTACAACATCTCTGAACTGCTCGGCGATATCTATGATCTGAATAATGCTTCTGCATACTATTATGCAAACACCTCTGAGCTGGTATACCTGATGCAGCAGTACGACAAGTACATCGGCAACTACATCGACAAATCCGAAGTTTCTACTTCCGAATGGGGCGAGCTGATGCTGTCCGTTCTGAACGCTGCTACTGAAGATGACTTCAAGAGAGTTACCGATTACAAGAAGTATGTCAATGCTGTTGAAGAACTGCAGGACGCTTACGAGATGGCTACCACCGTTGCTCAGGTTGCAAAAGCTGAACAGGGTATGTATGACCTGCTGACTCGTGTTCCTTACACTGCTAATACCGTTGACAAGACTGCTCTGAACGCTACCATGGAAGGTCTGTACTTCAACGTAGGCTCCGCTCCTACTCAGTACACCACCGCTCCTTCTACCCAGAGCAACAATGTTGATTACTCCAACTACAACTACTATGTTGCAGTCGCTCAGAAGACTGGCAATGACTATGTCTTCACCACCACTCTGGCTAAAGGCTACTATTCTCTGTACCCGATGGCAGACTACGCTGATTCTTCCAACAAGGTTGAAATTTACAGCGGCAACGTTGATAAGAACAAAGACTTCACTGGTGCTTACGCTACCGAAGAGTACGAATGGTTCTGGAACGTTTACCAGCTGGCTGCTAACATGAACGCTTCCAACAAGTACCAGGGTTCTGTTGACGCAATTAACGAAGCTCTGACTGAAGCTGTTTCTAACCTGGCTGTTACCACTACTCCTACCGCTACCGAAACTTCCGCTATGGATGAGATGGTTGCTGAGTACGAAGGCAAGGTTGAAGAAGACTACAATGCTGGCTACTATGCTAAGTATGTAGAAGCTAACGATTACGCTGAAAACTCTGCTGAAGGTAAATGGCAGACCAGAATTNNGTGTTGCTGGCGAAGCTCTGACCTACCAGGGCACTCAGATCACCGTTACCAAGAATGACATGAAGACCGTCGAGACTGCTATCAAGAACGGCGAAGCTGCTCTGAAGGCTATCAAGGAAGACGCTAACTACAACGCTGCTCAGGTCAATGCTCTGAACAAAGCTATTGCTAATGCTCAAGTTCTGGTTGCTCTGTACGACGGCACCTACTCCAAGCTGGTTGCTGATCAGTCTGTAAACCATGTTTACACTGCTTTGGTTGGCGACAAAGATCAGATGGTTAAATCTGATCTGACCAAGGCTATCGAAGCAATCGACGCTGCTATCAACTACAGCGAGATCATCATGGGCTGGTCTCAGAACGATGCTGGCAAGTGGATGTATGGCACTGAGGAAGGCTACCTGTCCAACGGCTGGAACAAGATTGGCAAGACTTGGTTCTAC
>DCTE01000179.1:0-1305 GCA_002329405.1 Ruminococcaceae bacterium UBA1448
CTTGCCGGACTCGTTCGGCTCAACCTTGAGCTTGACGTGACCGTACTGACCTTTACCGCCCGACTGACGAGCGTATTTGGTGTCAACATCTGTGGGCTTGGTAATTGTTTCCTTATAAGCAACCTGAGGAGCACCGACGTTTGCCTCGACCTTAAATTCACGCAGAAGTCTGTCAACGATAATTTCAAGGTGAAGCTCGCCCATTCCGGCGATAATCGTCTGTCCTGTTTCCTCATTGGTATAAGTCTTGAAGGTCGGGTCTTCCTCGGCAAGCTTTGAAAGCGCAATCGCCATCTTTTCTTGTCCAGCCTTTGTTTTCGGCTCAATCGCAAGCGAAATTACAGGCTCTGGGAATTCCATAGATTCAAGGATTACGGGGTGATCTTCGTCGCAAAGCGTGTCGCCCGTCGCGGTATTTTTAAGTCCGACAGCCGCCGCAATATCTCCCGCATAAACAACTTCAATGTCCTGACGGTGGTTTGCGTGCATCTGAAGCAGACGGCCCATTCTCTCGGATTTCTGTTTTACAGAGTTGTAAACAGTGGTACCTGCGTCAACTTTACCGGAGTAAACACGGAAGTAGCACAGTTTGCCGACAAAGGGGTCGGTCGCAATCTTGAATGCCAGAGCAGAGAAAGGCTCTTCGTCAGAAGAATGACGTTCAACCTCTTCGCCGGTATTGGGGTCAATACCCTTGATTGCGGGAATATCGGTAGGAGCAGGCATGTAATCGACGATTGCGTCGAGCAGCTTCTGCATACCTTTGTTGAAGTGAGCGGAACCGCACAGAACCGGGACAAAGGTGTTGGCGATGGTCTGAGCGCGGATTGCTTTCTTCAGTTCCTCGATGGTAACATCTTCGCCTTCCAGATATTTTTCCATGATCGCGTCATCGTTCTCAGCAAGGGACTCGATCATTTCGTTTCTGTACTGCTCAGCTTTATCCTTCATATCGTCGGGGATATCCGTAATGGTAATATCCTCACCGATCTTATCGTTGTAGTAGTAAGCCTTCATTTCGAGCAGGTCAATCAGGCCTACGAAGTCAGACTCAGCACCGATCGGCAGCTGAATGGGGTGCGCGGGAGCGTGCAGACGCTCATGCATCATATCGACAGCATTATAGAAGTCCGCGCCCATGATGTCCATCTTATTGACGAAGCACATACGCGGAACATGATAGTTGTCGGCTTGATGCCAGACAGTCTCGGACTGGGGTTCTACGCCGCCCTTTGCACAGAAAACTGTGACAGAGCCGTCAAGAACACGCAGCGAACGTTCAACCTCAACCGTGAAGTCAACGTG
>DCTE01000179.1:1405-43422 GCA_002329405.1 Ruminococcaceae bacterium UBA1448
TGGTCTTGCCTGCGTCGATGTGCGCCATGATACCAATATTTCGTGTCATTTCAAGGGATACGTCTCTAGGCATATTCAATCATCCTTTTAATATGTTGGCACAAAATACGAGTGAAAGCTGCGCTTTCAAACTTACTCTATATTCCAGGCGAGGCAGCGGGATTTGATTTCCCCCTGCCGCCGCCAGTCGTATTATCAAAAAACGTTTGCAACCTGTCCTCTGGCAGTATGCCCGGAAAACAGGGACAATATGCGTTCCTTTATAAAAGGAAAGACATTACCATCTGAAATGTGCGAAAGCCTTGTTGGCTTCTGCCATCTTATGGGTATCATCACGTTTCTTGCAAGCTCCGCCAGTATTGTTCAGAGCATCCATGATTTCGCCAGCAAGACGTTCCTTCATGGTCTTTTCAGAACGGGATCTTGCATAAGCGGTGAGCCATCTCAGACCCAGGGTCTGTCTTCTTTCAGGACGGACCTCCATCGGGACCTGGTAGGTAGCACCGCCGACACGACGGGACTTGACCTCCAGAACGGGCATGATGTTTTCGAGTGCTTCAGTAAAAGCATCGAGCGCGTCTTTACCGGTCTTTTCAGCTACGATTTCAAATGCACCGTAGACGATTTTCTGAGCTACACCTTTCTTGCCGTCCAGCATAACGCTGTTGACCAGACGGGTAACCAGTTTGGAATTGTATACAGGATCTGCCAGAACATCACGTTTGGCAATTCGACCTCTTCTAGGCACTTTACTTCCCTCCTTCACAGAATGAATTCATCGGTACTCGAAAGTAATTTTCCTCCGTCAGCACCATAGGGGCCGATCTATCGAATCGTACCATATGGGCCTTCCGTTAAGCCGTTTTCCGACCTTTGGAATTACTTCTTCGCACCAGCTTTCGGACGTTTTGCACCGTATTTGGAACGGGACTGCATTCTTCCGTTGACGCCCTGGGTATCCAGAGTACCACGGATAATGTGGTAACGAACACCAGGAAGGTCTTTAACACGTCCGCCGCGGATCATAACAACAGAGTGTTCCTGCAGGTTATGACCTTCACCGGGAATATAAGCTGATACTTCCATTCCGTTGGTCAGACGAACTCTGGCAACTTTACGAAGTGCAGAGTTAGGCTTTTTAGGGGTCATGGTTCTAACCGCAGTGCAGACACCTCTCTTCTGAGGAGAAGTCTGATCGGTCGCCTCTTTGGTCATGGAGTTGTATCCACGGTTCAGAGCAGGCGCGGTGGACTTCTTCACCAGGGAAGTTCTGCTTTTTCTTACGAGCTGGTTAAAAGTAGGCATATGGCACCTCCTTACATATTTAATCGTGGTGGACAATCTGTCCCACACAATTTATAATTCTATCACACCCATCTCCGGCTGTCAAGGAAAATGCAAAAAATCCAGTCAATCCTTCGAAAAAGTTTGCAGAATTTTCAGCAAATGTTTTATCTAATATGCACAAACCTGCATTTGTAAAAACGGCGCCTCCAAAACGGAGACGCCGTCTAATATTACCAATATTCAGACTCAGTCTGCCGGAGCAGCAGGAGCAGCCGCGGGGGTGCTGTTTTCAGCAGCTTCCCCTTCCGGGTGGGTCGGAACAACCTCGACATCGTTATAGCATCTCATGCCGGTACCGGCAGGGATCAGCTTACCGATGATGACGTTCTCCTTCAGGCCCATCAGGTGGTCGGTCTTGCCCTTGATGGCAGCGTCGGTCAGGACCTTGGTGGTTTCCTGGAAGGAAGCCGCCGACAGGAAGGACTCAGTTGCAAGAGCAGCCTTGGTGATACCCAGCAGGACAGGTTCATAGGTAATCAGAGAGATTGCCTGACCTTCATCCATCAGCTTCTGCAGCCGCTGGTTCTCACGATAAACGTCGCTGCGTTCCATGATGGAACCGGTCAGCAGCTCGGTAGATCCGGGATCCTTGATGCGGACTTTCTTCATCATCTGACGGACGATAACCTCGATATGTTTATCATTGGTATCAACGCCCTGCAGACGGTAGGTCTTCTGAACCTCGCTGATCAGGTAATCCTGAACCGCTTTCTCGCCTTTGACAGCGAGGATATCATGCGGGTTGATCGCGCCTTCGGTCAGCGGATCGCCCAAAGCGATTTCCTGGCCTTCGGTAACCTTGATCTTAAAGCCATACGGGATGTTGTAGCGTTTTTCGCCTTCTTCGCCGGTTACGACGATAACCGTCTGGCGTTTTTCTTCAGTAAAGTGGATGGTGCCGCCGATTTCAGAAATAATCGCACTGTTCTTGGGTTTACGGCTCTCAAACAGCTCAACGACACGGGGAAGACCCTGTGTAATATCCTCAGCGTTCGCGATACCGCCGGTATGGAAGGTACGCATCGTCAGCTGGGTACCAGGCTCGCCGATCGACTGAGCAGCGATTACGCCGACCGTTTCGCCGACTGCGATCGCCTTGCCGTTTGCGAGGTTCGCGCCGTAGCATTTCGCGCAGATGCCCTGCGGCGAATGACAGGTCAGGATAGAACGGATCTTGACGGAAGTTGCACCTGCGGCAATAATCTTCTTTGCGTCGTCCTCATCCATGATCTTATCTTTGGAGACAAGCACCTCTCCAGTGACCGAATCGACAAAATCGTCGACCAGATAACGGCCCTGCAGACGTTCCTGCAAGGTCTCGATCATTTCCTTGCCTTCACGGATATCGCTGATCACCAGGCCATCATCGGTTCCACAGTCTTCCTGACGGATGATAACGTCCTGAGAAACGTCAACCAGACGTCTGGTCAGATAACCCGAGTCAGCAGTACGCAGCGCGGTATCAGCCAGACCTTTACGCGCGCCTCGGGAAGAAATGAAGTATTCCAGAATGGTCAGACCTTCACGGTAGTTGGCCTTAATCGGCAGCTCGATGGTCGCACCGGCAGTATTCGCAATCAGGCCGCGCATACCTGCCAGCTGTCTGATCTGCGCCTTAGAACCACGCGCGCCCGAGTCAGCCATCATGAAGATCGGGTTGAACTCATCCATGCTTTCGGTCTGGGCTTCTGCGACAGCATTGGTGGTATCATTCCAGATACGGATGACGCGGTCTTTACGTTCCTGTTCGGAAAGCAGACCACTTTCGTACTGACGGTTGATCGACAGTGCCGCTTTTTCAGCATCAGCGACCAGCTGTTTCTTTTCAGGCGGGATGGTTGCGTCGCTGACAGCAACGGTGATCGCGCCCTTGGTGGAGTATTTATAGCCCTGTGCTTTGATCCGGTCGAGCACCTCACAGGTACGGGCAGTGCCATGGACACGGATGCAGCGGTCAATAATCTTACCCAGTTCCTTCTTGCCGACCTTAAACTCGATCTCCAGTTTGAACTTGTTGTCAGGAATCGAACGATCGACAAATCCCAGGTCCTGCGGAATCGGGTCGTTGAAGATCAAACGGCCGCAGGTGGTTTCAATCAGCTGGCTTTCTTCACCCTTGACCATCCGTACACGGATTTTGGCCTGCAAGGTGATAACGCCATCCTGATATGCCATCAGGACTTCGTTGACATCGCGGAAGACCTTGCCTTCGCCCTTATCGCCCGGCTTAATCATTGTCAGGTAATAAGAACCGAGGATCATATCCTGGGTCGGGACAGTGATCGGCTTACCGTCAGCGGGTTTGAGCAGGTTGTTCGCCGCCAGCATCAGGAAGCGGGCCTCAGCCTGCGCTTCAGCGGACAGCGGGACGTGGATTGCCATCTGGTCACCGTCGAAGTCGGCGTTATATGCAGTACAGACCAGCGGATGCAGCTTCAGTGCGCGTCCTTCGACCAGAACCGGTTCAAACGCCTGGATGCCCAAACGGTGCAGAGTAGGCGCACGGTTGAGCATGACGGGATGGTCTTTGATAACAACTTCCAGTGCATCCCAGACCTCAGGTTTTGCACGGTCAACTGCCTTACGGGCAGACTTGATATTGGCAGCGGCACCGGTCTCGACAAGCCGTTTCATGACAAACGGCTTGAACAGTTCAAGTGCCATCTCTTTCGGAACGCCGCACTGGTCCATCTTCAAATCAGGACCGACGACGATAACGCTACGGCCAGAGTAGTCAACACGTTTACCCAGCAGGTTCTGACGGAAACGGCCCTGTTTACCTTTGAGCATATCCGACAGAGACTTGAGCGAACGGTTGTTGGGGCCGGTGACCGGGCGGCCGCGGCGGCCGTTGTCGATCAGCGCGTCAACTGCTTCCTGCAGCATCCGCTTTTCATTGCGGACAATGATATCAGGAGCCTGCAATTCCAGCAGCCGTTTCAGACGGTTGTTGCGGTTGATAACCCTTCTGTACAGATCGTTCAGGTCGGACGATGCAAACCGTCCGCCGTCCAACTGTACCATCGGGCGGATATCCGGGGGAATGACCGGGACAACGTCCAGAACCATCCATTCCGGTTTCTGATCAGAGAGACGGAACGCTTCAACGCATTCCAGGCGTTTCAGAATGCGGACCTTCTTCTGGCCGGAAGCATCTTTCAGCTGTGATTTCAGCTCAACCGAGAGGGATTCAAGATCAAGGTCGTGCAGCAGCTGTTTAATCGCTTCGGCACCCATTCCAGCCTGGAAATCATCTTCATAGATTTCACGCTGGTAAGCGTATTCCTTCTCATCCAGCAGCTGACCCTTCTGCAGGGGAGTGCTGCCGGGATCGGTGACGATATATTTTGCGAAATAGAGTACCTCTTCCAGTCTTCTGGGGGAGATATCCAAAATCAAACCCATACGGGAAGGAATTCCCTTGAAATACCAGATATGGGAGACGGGAGCAGCCAGTGTGATATGGCCCATCCGCTCACGGCGAACCTTTGCACGGGTAACTTCTACACCGCACTTGTCGCAGATTTTGCCTTTATAACGAAGGCGTTTATATTTACCGCAATGGCATTCCCAGTCCTTGGTCGGCCCAAAGATTCTTTCACAGAACAGGCCGTCACGTTCGGGTTTCAGTGTGCGGTAGTTGATGGTCTCCGGCTTGGTAACCTCACCGTAAGACCATTCGAGAATCTTTTCGGGGGAAGCCAGTCCGATTTTGATTGCTTCAAAAGTATTAAACTCCACTCGTAACTCCCTCTTCCATTAAAAATCCAGATCGTCGTTATCGCCGTAAGAGTCTGCAAACTCAGAACCAAATTCCGGCTCAATATCATCCAGCATATCCTCGGCAGCACCGGTGGAGAAGCCTTCCATTTCGCCGTCCTCCTGAACCGAGAAAGCATCAGGGTCACTGTAGCGGTCGTCTTCCTCAGCCGAACGGAAGGAGACGTCCTCCTCGTCCTCAAAGCTCTGCTTGAGGTCGATTTCTTCACCGGACTTATCCAGCACCTTGATATCCAGACCCAGCGACTGCAATTCCTTGACCAGAACCTTGAAGGATTCCGGTACGCCGGACTGCGGGATATTGTGTCCCTTGACGATCGCTTCATAGGTCTTGACACGGCCGACAACGTCGTCCGACTTGACCGTCAGGATCTCCTGCAGGGTATAAGCGGCGCCATAGGCTTCCAGCGCCCAGACTTCCATCTCACCGAAACGCTGGCCGCCGAACTGTGCTTTACCGCCCAGAGGCTGCTGAGTTACCAGCGAGTAAGGACCGGTCGAACGGGCATGGATCTTATCGTCAACCAGATGGTGCAGTTTAAGGTAGTACATGATACCGACGGTAACACGGTTATCAAACTTTTCGCCGGTTCTTCCATCGTACAGGACCATCTTACCATCTTCGGGGATGCCTGCTTCACGCTGCATCGCGCGGATATCTTCCTCGTGCGCACCGTCGAATACAGGGGTCATGACTTTCCAACCAAGTGCACGGGCAGCATAACCGAGGTTGACTTCCAATACCTGCCCGATGTTCATACGGGAAGGAACGCCCAGCGGGTTCAAAACGATATCCAGCGGAGTACCATCTTCCAGGAAGGGCATATCCTCCTGCGGCAGGATGCGGGAAACGACACCCTTGTTACCATGACGGCCCGCCATCTTGTCACCGACCGAGAGTTTTCTTCTCTGGGCAACATAGCAGCGTACCACCATATTAACGCCAGCGGTCAGCTCATCACTGTTTTCACGGGTGAAGACCTTGACGTCGACAACTGTACCGTAAGCACCATGCGGCAGACGCAGCGAGGTGTCTCTGACCTCTCTGGCCTTTTCGCCGAAGATCGCGCGGAGCAGTCTTTCTTCCGCGGTCAGCTCGGTCTCGCCTTTCGGGGTAACCTTACCGACCAGCAGGTCGCCCGAACGGACTTCAGCACCGATACGGATGATGCCGCGTTCGTCGAGATCTTTGAGCGAGTCTTCCGAAACGTTGGGGATATCACGGGTAATTTCCTCAGCACCGAGCTTGGTGTCACGGGCTTCGGTCTCATATTCCTCAATGTGGATGGAGGTGTAAACGTCATCGCGGACCAGTCTTTCATTGATCAGAACCGCGTCCTCGTAGTTGTAACCTTCCCAGGTCATAAAGCCGATCAGCGCATTCTTGCCCAGCGAAATTTCGCCATTGCAGGTAGCAGGACCGTCCGCAATAACCTGTCCTTTGGTAATCCGTTCGCCCTTAAAGACAATCGGACGCTGGTTGACACAGGTCGACTGGTTAGAGCGTTTGAACTTGAGGATTTCATATTTATGCAGTCCGCCGTTATCATCGCGGATCTGGATCTCAGTCGCATCGACCCGTTCAACAACGCCGTCTTCTTTTGCAACGACACAGACGCCCGAGTCAACAGCCGCCTTGTACTCCATACCGGTCGCAACAATCGGCTGCTCAGTCTTCAGCAGCGGCACGCCCTGACGCTGCATGTTCGCGCCCATCAGTGCACGGTTTGCGTCATCGTTTTCCAGGAAGGGGATCATTGCCGTCGCAACCGAGACAACCATCTTCGGAGAAACGTCCATGTAGTCGGCGCGGTCAGCGTCGATTTCCATGATCTCTTCGCGGTAACGGGCGGTGATACGCTCGTTGGCAAAGTGTCCGTCCTCAGTCAGAGGGGTGTTTGCCTGTGCGACAACAACCTCGTCCTCGACGTCAGCGGTCATATATTCAACTTCATTGGTTACAATACCGGTAGCCTTGTCGATCTTGCGGTAAGGTGCCTCGATAAAACCGTAGTCATTGATACGGGCAAAGGTCGCCAGGTAGGAGATCAGACCGATGTTCGGACCTTCAGGGGTCTCAATCGGGCACATGCGTCCGTAATGGGTGTAGTGAACGTCACGGACTTCAAAAGATGCACGGTCACGGGACAGACCGCCGGGACCCAGTGCGGACAGACGTCTCTTGTGGGTCAGCTCAGCCAGCGGGTTGTTCTGGTCCATAAACTGGGACAGCGGCGAAGAACCAAAGAATTCCTTGACTGCGGCGCTGACCGGACGGATGTTGACCAGGCTCTGAGGGGAGATGCCCTCCGCATCCTGCTGCATCATTGTCATCTTTTCACGGACGACACGTTCCATGCGGGTCAGACCGATTCTGAACTGGTTCTGGAGCAGCTCGCCAACCGGACGGATACGACGGTTGCCCAGATGGTCGATATCGTCGACAGTGCCCATACCATGCGCCAGGCAGTTCATATAGTTGATGGTCGCCAGGATATCATCCTTGATGATATGCTTGGGAATCAGGCGGTTGACATTGGCCTTGATCAGCTTTTTCAGCTCATCGGTGTCGTCTCCAGCCTGCTCCATCAATTCTTTCAGGATTTTATAACGGACTTTTTCATTGATGCCGCAATCCTTCTTGTCCAGGTCAGGAACGAAGTCGGTGATCTCAACCATACCGTTGGAGATAACCTTGATCTCGGTATCCTCATCCACACGGATATAAACGGTATCGACACCCTTACGTTCCAGTTCCATTGCCCGTGCGCGGGTCAGTTTTTCACCCTCATCCGCCAGAATCTCACCGGTCGACAGGTCAATGACCGGCTGCGCGAGTACACGGCCCATGATTCTGGGGGTAAGTGCCAGCTTCTTGTTGTATTTGTAGCGTCCGACTTTGGACAGATCATAACGGTGATCATCAAACAGCAGCGGAACCAGGTGCTTGACAGCGGCTTCCAGTGAAGGCTGCTCACCCGGACGAAGTTTGCGGTACACTTCCAGAAGGGCCTCATCGCCAGGGCAAAGGTCGCCGGGATGCTCTCTGGATTCAGTCAGATCTTTGGTGTTCAGAGTGGTCACGATCGTTTCCTGATCGCCAAACAGCTCGAGAACCTCCGAGGTGGTTCCCTTCATATCGGTCAGGGCGCAGCGGAAATCTTCCTGCACCTGTTCATAGGTAACGTCGTCACGGACGCGCAGCAGCGCACGGATAAAGACAGTGATCGGGAGTTTGCGGTTTTTGTCGATTCGGACATAGAAGACGTCCTGAGAGTCGGTTTCATATTCCAGCCAGGCACCGCGGTTGGGGATGACGGTCGAACGGAACAGCTTTTTACCGGTCTTATCAAACGCATCATCATAGTACACACCAGGAGAACGAACCAGCTGTGAGACAATAACACGTTCCGCACCATTGATGACAAAAGTGCCGCTTTCGGTCATCAGCGGGAAATCGCCCATATAAATTTCCTGCTCCTTGACCTCTCCGGTCTCCTTATTCAGCAGTCTGGCCCTGACCCGCATCGGGGCCGCATAGGTCACGTCGCGCTCTTTGCACTCGGTAACGGTATATTTGGGAGTTTCATCGAGACGGTAGTCGACAAAATCCAGCACCAGGTTTCCGGTATAATCGGTGATCGCCGCGATATCACGGAACACCTCTTTTAAGCCCTCTTCCAGAAACCATTTATAGGATTTAATCTGCACCTCGATCAGATTGGGCATCTCCAGCACTTCGTTGATGTGCGCAAAACTCTTGCGTTCCGTCTTTCCGAGCTGTACAGGCTTGACATTCACCATAGGCTTGATCACTCCATTCATCTGACTTAAGCGCGCAAGGCCCCTACCCCGATTCTTTCCCACAAAAATCGAAGAGAGGGTGCACGCATATAAATGACCTTGTGCAAACTATACAAATTTCTTCCCAAAAGTCAAGTGTATATTTGCACAAAATAGCATGAAAAAATGTGGCCAATTTACCAATTTAATGGGTATAAAGACACACATATCCATTCTGATACATTTTATAAGTGTACAACACTTGAAAAAATTTGTCAAGTCCTTTTATAAAAAAACTTTTTGATTCGGAAAAACCCGCGGATTTATCCCCAACCACCCGAATATGATGGCAATGTATCAATCCAAAACAGGAGGAATTTACCATGTCGGTGCTGGAACTGCTGATCGTTGCCATTGGCCTTTCAATGGACGCTTTTGCCGTCGCTGTCTGTAAGGGGTTATCCATGTCTGCCGGCGGCCGCCGCAGACATTCCATCCATTTTGGCCAGGCGATTGTCATTGGCGGCTGGTTTGGACTTTTTCAAGGTCTGATGCCGCTGTGCGGTTTTCTGCTGGGCGTACGGTTTGAGCGGCAGATAGCCGTTTTTGACCATTGGATTGCTTTTATTCTGCTGGGACTGATCGGAGCACAGATGGTGCGGGAAGGGCTGTCGGGTGAAACAGAAAAGACCGACAGTTCGATTTCTCCTGCAAGTATGTTGCCTCTTGCAGTCGCGACCAGCATTGATGCGCTGGCAGTCGGGGTCACTTTCGCGTTTTTACAGGTCGATATTCTGCCGGCGGTGACGCTGATCGGAGTAGTAACCTGTTTGCTGTCAGCTGCCGGCGTTGCAGCCGGAAGCGTTTTTGGGGCACGGTATAAATCCCGTGCTGAAATTGCAGGAGGCTGCATTCTGATATTCATGGGAATCAAGATCCTGATTCAGCATCTTTTTTAATGTAAAAGCGGGCTGAAATGCCCGTTTCAGCATCTCAGCCCGCCTGTTTACTGATCATGATTCTGTTCCCGCTGGAAAATAAACCAGGAATATACGCTCACCAGCACCACGCCCACCAACAAAACACCCATTCCGATCATCAGTGCCCATCCGCCGAAAAAACTGCATGCCGCAATGACGATGCCTGAAATGACAAAGACATATCCGCCGACCCGATGGGTCTTTTTCCAGACCGTTTCGCTCGCCAGTGTCCATGGCGTACGGATACCAAAGGTATAATTCGGACGGATACGGGGCATATAGTTGCCCAGCAGGATAAACATAATCCCCATCGCCAGCATCAGAATGGTTGTAACCGGCAGTTCAATGCCCATCGCAGCCAGAATACTCATCCAGCTCAGGCCAACCATAAAAATTACCATCATAGCAGAAAATGGCTGATAAACATTTTTATGCTTGATAAAATTCTCCTTTTTCGGATCAATTTTGGGGATGAGTACCAGCAAAGCCAGTATCCCGACCGGCAGCAGATTAAGTCCGAACAGGGCCGTTTTGGGTCCCCAGCCGTCGATCTCACCGGCTGCGTTCCAATGAACAGGGATGGTTTCCGGCAGTGACGGATAAAACATCAACTGGATAATAAACGACACCAGGCAGACACCCAGCAGCAGAAAAAAGCACTTTTTACTCATCGGAACTCCCTCCTCTTTCACTATTGAGCAGCCCACAGTCATAAAACCATTGAATCACCTGTTCCAGTACCGTCGTATTCAGGCTGTAACGAATAAACTGTCCTTCCCGCTCATCGTCAATCAACCCGGCGGATTTCAGGATATTCAGGTGATGGCTGACTGAGGGACGGGTCATATCAAACCGATCGGCGATCTCACCGGCCGTCAGGTCCTGCTGTCCCAACATCCGCAGAATCTCTCGCCTTGTCGGGTCAGCCAGTGCACGGAATGCGTCTCCCATATGCCTCACCTCCGTAGATATTTAGAAACTTTTCTAAATATAGTATAACATTTTTCCTCGTCTGTGTCAATAAAAAGAGAGCCCGTACAGGCATACAGGCTCTCCATCTTCATTTGTCTGTTGATCAGCAGCGGACCGTTGCGGTGCTTTCGCATTCATCCTCTCCGCATTCTCCGCAGCCATCAGCTGAACCGTCATCCAGCCCCTGTGCTGCCAGTGCCGCCTTGATCATGATTGCGCATTCCAGCCGTTTTTTCTCAAACTCACAGCTGAGTTTAAAGGGTTTAAGGACATCCCCTGCATACTCAAGGTTGTTGGCGTTGCAGCCGCCCGAACAGTAAAATTTCGCCCAGCAGTCCTTGCATCCTTCTTTGGAGTAGACATTTGCTCTCGCGAAGTAATCTTTCATCTTGGTATCAAATCCTGCCGGATCATAAACGCTGCCCATCTTCCATTCTTCCTTGCCGACAAACTGATGACAGGGATAAACCTCCCCATTAGCCGAAACTGCAACATATTCGTTGCCGCAGCCACAGCCGCGCAGACGCTTGATTGCGCAGGGACCCTGATCGAGGTCGATCATAAAATGGAAGTAGTTAAAGAACTTGCCGGCCTTCCGATACTCGATAATCTTTTTGGCAAGCCGTTCATACTCCGCGGCAACAGCCGGGATATGCTCCTCAGTCAGTGCATACTCAACCGACGGATCGGTGACAACCGGCTCCATCGAGATCTGGTCAAAGCCGAGATCGTCATAATAATGCAGTACGTCGTTTGCAAAATCAAGGTTTTTATTGGTAAAGGTACCGCGGACATAGTATTCCTTTGTACCGCGAGCCTTGACAAACTTCTGGAATTTCGGCACAATCGAATCGTAAGAACCGCTTCCATCGGCACGGACGCGGAAATAGTCGTTGACCGATTTCCGGCCGTCGAGCGACAGGACGACATTGTACATTTCCTTATTCATATATTCGATCTTATCATCGGTCAACTGGACACCATTGGTGGTGACGGTAAACAGGAAATGCTTATCGTGCAGTTTCTCCTGCTCTCTCGCGTAAGCAACCGTCTGCTTAACGACCTCCCAATTCATCAGCGGTTCGCCGCCGAAAAAGTCGAGGTTGAGGTTGCGGCGTTTGCCCGACTTTTCGATCAGGAAGTCAATCGCTTTTTTGGCAGTCTCCAGGCTCATCATCGCCCGGTGTCCGCCGTAATCGCCGGTGCTTGCAAAGCAGTATTTACATCTGAGCTGGCAGTCCTGCGCGACCAGCAGGCACATTGCCTTAACCGGAGAAGAGACCATCCGGTCGGCAAACTGGGCGTAATCATCCTCAGAGAACAGAATCCCGTCGGTATACATGCTGTACAGCTCATCATAAGCCTCGGTCAGCTGACTCTCGGAGAACTCGCCGGACAGCTTGTCCAGAATCTCAGAAGGACATTTTTCTGTCATTGGCGGGGGGATATAGTCCAGCAGCCGGTATGCCGCGTCGTCCACAACCGAAACGCCGCCGCTGTGGACGTCCAAAACGATATTAAAGCCGTTGAGGCTGTATTTGTGAATCATGAAGGCAACTCCTTTATTTGGTTGGCATTTTTTATCTGAACGCGGAAAACCCGCGCGAATACAAACGAAAACCCCGCCTTGGGGCGGGGCCTGTTTCACCATCTGGTGCCCGGCACCGTTTCAGATGCCATAAGGATGATTATTTATCCTCGTGCTCGCACTTCTGGTTTGCAACGGTGCAGGAAGTCTTGCANNGCAGGAAGCCTGGCACTCGCCGCAGCCGCCTTTAGCAGCGGACTCTTTCAGATTGCTTTTGTTGAGAGACTGAACGTGTTTCATAAAAACGCTCCTTTACTATGTATTTGGGTCTATCCCCCACTCCGCTGTCACCAGACAGAACAGGGATTTACAACGGCCTTCTCCGTGGTTTTACCCGCGGTCTGGCCTTTCCCGGCTTAAATTTTGTCCTTCTTCCGCACACCATCCCGGCTCCGGCCGCCCCCGTCAGCAGCAGTACACCGCCCCGCAGCAGCTCGCCCCAGCCGGGGCTTTGCAGCAGCGCAAGCGATATCCCCCACAGCAAAAAAGCGGCGGCTACCCCGCACAGTCCTTTCCGCTCTCCGGCAAAGCCGCTCCCGAAACCTCCGGCAGCAAGCCCACCGCAGCAGACCGGTATCCAGACCATTGCCGGATAGCCCGACAGTGCCAGCTGCAATTTTACAGCAGCCAGTGCCGTCAGCAGCATCATTGCCGCTGTGACCCCACTGCCTGCCAGCAGACCAATGGCGATTGGTAAAAGATATCCTTTGACCGACTCTCGCGACGGCATATAACCACCCCTTTTTCACGGATGGTAAACAATATGCGTGAACTGTGAAAATCAGACGTCGTCGTGGATGGTTTCGCAGGACTGAATTGCCCAGCGTTTAATGCGGATCTTGGTGTTGTTGCTGCCGGTCTCAATCAACAGCGTATCCTCCCGAAGGGAAACAACCCGTCCAACAATACCGCCCGCAGTCACAATCTCATCGCCGACCTGCAGGTTGTTGCGCATCTTGGCGACTTCTTTTTCTTTCTTTTTCTGGGGACGGATCAGGATAAAATACATGACGACAATAACCAGCACCAGCGGCAGCATGGAAACGACCAGAGACAGTACGCCGGCCTGCTCAGTCGAAGCAGCAGCCGTCATCAGAGCAGCAGAAATCATAGCTTTCCTCCAAAATAATGAGTATTCAGGCGCGATTGCACCTGTATCAACCTATATTATACATGACAAAAGGCGGATTCGCAAGGGGGAACATCGTATTTTCAAAAGGATTTCATAAAAATTCCCCTGCTGCCGGTCATTTTTCGCCGTCTATCTGCGCAGACGGGCAGAATCCTGTCATCGGGCACTGATCGCAATAAGTCTTGCGCGCAGTGCAGATATCCCGCCCAAACAGAACCAGACGGTGACAGAAAGCACCGCCTTCTTCCGGCGGAATAACCTGCCAGAGCTGCTGTTCAACCTTGTACGGGTCCTTCCCCTCCGACAATCCCAGCCGCCCGCAGATACGGATACAGTGGGTGTCGGTCACGATACAGGGCTTCCCAAAGACATCCCCCAGCACAAGATTGGCTGTTTTGCGTCCGATACCGGGAAGCGAGGTAAGGCCCTCCATCGTATCCGGCAGCTTACCGCCCCATTTTTCGATCAGCTCGCCGCACAGTGCCTTGACATCCCGCGCTTTTGTATGAAACAGGCCGCAGGGACGGATAATCGCTTCCAGGTCTTCAATCGGTGCCTCTGCCAGTGACTCCAGCGTCGGATATTTGCTGTACAGCTCATCGGTAACGATGTTGACCCGCTTATCGGTACATTGAGCCGAAAGCCGGGTCGAGATCAGCAGTTCATACGGCTTTTCATAAGTCAGTGAGCAAACCGCATCAGGGTATAACTTTTTAAGGGCATCAATTGCCAGCAGTGCCCGTTCTTTTCTGTCCATCCTTATTCCTCCGTTCTTATTCCAGCTGCTGGGGTGCACCCTCCCCTGTGACATCCCGCATCCAACGGTGGTTGCGCATCCTCCAGGTCAGCATCAATACTTTGACCGGTTCATCCAGCTTGCTGCAAGCATAAACCACCAGCACCGGTGCGTTGAAAACAAATGCGCTCAAAAGTGCCGCCGGGGTCGCAACCAACCAAAGTCCAGCCAGATCGACAAACAGCGCAAACCGCGGGTCCCCGCCCCCTCTGAGCAGGCCGACCACACCGATACCTGTCTGGGCGACAAACAACACGATGACCGCCAGCACCCGCAACATTTCAATTGCCAGCTGTTTGGTTTCATCCGGCACATTATAGAAGCTGACAACAGGCCCGGACAGACCCAGAATCATACAGGCAGCCAGTATCCCCAGCAGCACTCCAATAATTCTGAACCAGGTCACCCGTTGCCGCGCCTGCTCCATCTTACCAGCACCGATATCATTACCGATGATAATAGCCGCTGCATTGGCAACGCCAAAGATCAGCACCGAGGAAAACTGCTGGACAATCGACGCAATCTGGCTGGCAGATACAACCGACGCCCCCAATCTTCCCATAACCATCGACTGGATCGAAATACCAACCGACCAGAACACTTCATTAAATGCGACCGGCAATCCGTTTTTCAAATAGTTTTTAAGCAGACCGACATCAAATTCCCAGAAGTCACGCAGTTTGAACCGCAGCTTGCGGTCAATGACCAGGATATATACCAGTACGATGATTGCTTCTCCCATTCGTGCAATAACCGTCGCGATGGCAGCGCCCCGGATACCCAGCTTCGGAAATCCAAAGTTTCCGAAAATCAACAGGTAGTTCAACCCGGTGTTGCATACCAGTGAGAAAACCGAGTCGATTACCGCAATACGGACAATTCCGACGCTTCGAATGGTCGTCAGCAGAGTGTTGGCCAGTCCAAAGAAGAAATAACACCATCCGACAATCCGCAAATACTGGGCACCGGCCGCAATGATCTGCGGATCATCCGTATAAATTCGCATCACCGTTTCAGGGAACAGCATGACCGCCGCTCCCAGTAAAATACTGACTGTCAGTGCTACTTTCAGACAGATGGAGATAACAATTTTAATCGACCGGACATCCTGCTTTCCCCAAAACTGGGCATTAAGGACACTGGAGCCGGAAGCCATCCCGAAAATCAGCAGATTGAAGATAAAAAACGGCTGATTGGCCAGCGAAGAGGCGGACAGCTCAATCTGTCCCAACCTTCCCAGCATCAGACTGTCCATCATCTGTGCTGCCAGTGTGATCAGGTTCTGTGCCACCATTGGCAGCATCAGGGTAACCAATGTCTTCAGAAATTGGCGGTCTTTTAACATCGAGCGCGACATTTGTGATTCGTTCCTTTCCACTTAATCGGTCATTTACCGGATTTTTCTTTAAACAGACAGAAAACGGCGGACAGGAGTTTATCCACCCTGCCCACCGAATCTTTTACTCAAACCGGCTGTTTGATTTTTAAGCTTCTTTTTCAATCAGCGGATTTTCCATGCAATCCAATACATTTTCTACACCGGAAAGCTGCTGACGAATCTGTCCAATCCGTTCCAGTACCATTTCTGATGCTGATTGGAAATTTTCTTCCACTGCTCCCAGCTGATCGCTCAACTGACCAAATTGTGACTTGATATCATCGTATTCCTGATTGGCTTCCATCTGAATATGCTGCGCCTCAACATTTGCCTTTTCAATGATCTTATTGGCGTCAATCTTGGCCTGAATCAACAGTTCTCCAATATCAATGCCTGTGCGTTCCGCAAAACGGGCAGTAATATCCGCCAGCTGGTTTTGTAAAGACTCATTTTCCTTCCTGATATCTTCTACCTGCGTGGTTTCCTGTCTGAGGTTTTCTTCCAGGACATTATTTTTCATCTGCAATTGGGTATTCAATGCTTTTTGAGAAGAGAGTTCCCGCTGCAAATCTTCACCTTTTTTATGCTGTGCAGCCAGTTCTTCCTGCTGTTGATTCAAAGTTTCCTGCATGGCATGCAGCTGAGCTGTAAGCTGTTCAATCTGTTCCGTCTGATTATCATATTGCCCCTGCAACGTAGCCTCATGTTGGCGGACAGATACCAATTCTTCTTTAAGCGCAGCTACTTCTTCTTTATGCTGCTTTTGAAATTTTTCAAAATAATAGATAACATCATTTTTATCAAAGCCGCCAAATATTGCTTTTTTGAATATCTCAACCGATTCCATCTTTTTCACGATTCCTTTCCCACTGATGCGCATTTAATCAAAAAGCCCTTTTATTTCTTTTTTATTATACATGATACGCCCCAATTTGTCCAGTAGGTAAAATCTCTATATTTTATTATCTGATAATTTATCCGACTGCTTACTCTTCGATATCCTCCATCAGACGAAGACCGGCTGTATCCGTCACCGGAAGGGAAAAAACAATACTTTTAGCCTTGCTCTTCATACCAGCCTGATCCATAATCGCCCGCATAACTGCGTTTTTTAGCTGCTGCCGAACGACAATCAGCACCAATTCCTTTTCTGCGGCCAGCTTGACTCCCAGAAACTGTTCTGCTTTTTCCATGCCGGTTCCCTTTGCGTGAATTACGGTACCGCCTCCGGCACCAGCTCCCCGCGCCGCCTCCATCACCAATTCGGTATATCCAAGATTGGTGACAATCACCAGCAATTCATGTTTGGTTTCCTTCAAGCAGCTCTCCTCCTCCAACGTAAAATTTTGTCCATCAGTCAAAAACTCCAGCTGCCGTTTGCCACCGATACTGCTGACCGGCAGGATAAAACTGATACCGGTTCCAGGAATATCAATCTGTAAACGGGAACGCATCGCTGATTTAACCCGTTTCCAGGTTTCCCCAGTAACGAAAGACAAAAAGACCGTTTTATCACTCGCTTCCAGTCCAAAATAATCCAATACTTCGCTTGCAGCCGTTCCCCGGCCGACTGTTGCAAGCATCGGCTCCAGGCCTTCCCCGTCCAGGAGTTCAAAAAATCTCCGGGTATCGGGACGGTTTACAATTGTGATCATAAAATTCAGTTGACTCATCATCCCACCCCTTACAGCTCAATGATTGCGTCATCGTCAAAAGCAGACAGCATATCGGCAGGTACAGTAACTGCCTTCTGGCTCTTTTTCAGCTGGGAAACCAGCCCCATCACCTGCACAGTGATGAGCGGAGTCATCGCAACCATTGCGACCACGCCAAAAGCATCGGTAACCAGATTCCCGCCGACCGCCATACATGCCCCCTGTGCCAGCGGCAGCAAAAACGCCGCTGTCATCGGACCGGATGCAACCCCACCGGAGTCAAAAGCAATCGCGGTATAGATCTTCGGGACAAAAAAGGAAATCCCAATCGCAATCGCATAGCCGGGAATCAGAAACCACATGATTGAAATACCCGTCAGCACCCGCACCATTGCAAGCCCCAACGATACTGCGACACCGATCGACAGCGCCAATCCCATTGCACCGGCAGATATCGCACCGTCCGTCATTTCCTCGACTTGGTGGTTCAGAACATAAACCGCCGGTTCCGCTTTGACAATAAAGTAACCCATCACCATCGCAACTGGAATCAGCATCCAACGGACCGTACTGCCCGCCAGCTGCTGGCCCAGGAAGTTCCCTGCCGGCATAAAACCGACATTGACTCCGGTCAGGAACAACACCAATCCGATATATGTATAGCTCAACCCGATTAGAATTTTCACCAGACTGCGCCCGGATATTTTCAGCGATATCAGCTGAAACGCCCCGAAAAACAAAATAATCGGAAGCAGCGAAACAGCAATTTCTTTCATATAGTCCGGGAAACCTTCCGCAAACATTTCCCACAATTCTATTGAATCGGCGATTTCAGGCACAACTGTCAGCTGAAACGCGCTTTCGGTCGGCCGATAGATCATTCCAAGCAGCATGACCGCCAGAATTGGCCCAATTGAACAGAGCGCAACCAGGCCAAATGAGTCGTCCGCCGCGTGACGGTCACTACGAATCGCCGCAATACCAACGCCCAGTGCCATAATAAACGGAACCGTCATCGGGCCAGTCGTCACGCCGCCTGAATCAAAGGCGACACTCAAAAAGCTCTCCGGTACAAAGATAGACAAGATAAAGACAACCGCATAAAAAATCACCAGCATCCGAGGCAACGAAATACTGAACAGCATACGCAGCAGAGCCATCACCAGAAACAGTCCAACTCCGCACGCAACCGCCAGTATCAGCGTCATATTCGGCACCGACGGTACCTGATTGGCCAATACCTGCAAATCCGGTTCAGATATCGTAATAATAAACCCCAGTAAAAACGAGATCACCACAATCAGCCACAGTTTCCGGCTCCTGGTCATACTTGTTCCAATCCGCTCCCCCATCGGCGTCATAGACATCTCAGCACCAAGGGTGAAAAACATCATTCCCACAATAATCAGCACTGCGCCCATCAAAAAACACAGCAGAATACTGGGTGAGATAGACGCGACAGAAAAGCTCAGCAACAGCACAATCCCGACAATCGGTAATACTGCACTCAATGATTCTTTTAACTTTTCCTGTAATCTTCTGGTCGTTGCGCTCAAACGCCTCTCTCCTTTCACTTTGGCAAAATCTATATTGATATCCCCCGGATATCATGATAGCCGGGGGAAAAATATCCATTCAATATATTGATTATTATACCATAGCAAAAGAAAGTTGACCAGTTCTTCATCTCAAAAGTCACAATTATTTCATAAGAGAATAATAAATACCAATTATTTTATGAATATTTTTTCAAATCATCCTGACAATCCCAATTGGTGTCTGATCATTCCCCTGTCCCAGCGGATTATCTGCCAGAATCTCCTTAAGCAGCTGCAGATCCATATGGTCATCCGACCAGCCGATAATCTCCCCGCCTATATCGTTAAAATCAATGACTGCCACTTTTATTCCATCAACCTGTAAGCTGTTCCGAATCTCCATCGCGACTTCAGACGCATTTTGGGGAGAAAGAACAACCCAGTGATTATACGGCGGTATTGTACAGTCACAGGGGCCGTCAATACCAGACGCCTGAATACCGGCCACCTGATAAAACCATCCCCGTTTCCCCAGTAGCCTGCCCACCGCCCCGATACCGGCAGAAACCAAAATACGCATCCGGCCGCATTCCCGCAGTGCGCATTCCATTGTTTCGGGCATAGCCAGCCCAATTCCATAAGGAGTCCGGGTAACAAAACGGGAGAGAAACCGTGCAAGCAGACTCGGGCGGATTTTTTCAACCGGCATTGCGCGTCCCTGGGTAATGGCTACGATTTTTTCCGTTATAATCAATATGTCGCCCGGCTGCAAAAAAGGCTCCGCATATTCCCGTATAAATTCTTCAAGATTCACCCCATAGCTTACCAATGGAGTTTTTATACATAATCTGCTGTAGAGTTTGCCATCTATCCGCACCGCTTCCGCGCGGTCAAAATTAACCAAAAGTCCTGAAAAAGAGGATTCCCGCTGAACCGACTGAACCTTCTCAAGATCTGCATACACGGACTCCTGTTTTTGAAGCTGCATTCTTCTCATCCTTTATCTGTTGATTTGAGGCATTAACTGCCCCCAGATACAGAATACAGCAACCGCTCTTTTGATACTTTGAGCAAAAGGAGGGAATTTATTGAGATTTTATTCAGGCGGCTTTTCGCACATCTCCGGTAAAACCGGCAGCAAAACCCGGAACGTAATCCAGCCGTCCTGACATTCAGCCGATATGCTGCCGCCATGCAGCCGGATGATATCCCGCGCAATCACCAACCCCAGCCCTGCGCCGCCTGTACTGTTCCCTCCCGAACTGCTGCCGCGGGACGGATCTCCACGGTAAAACCGTTCAAAAAATCTGTCCAGCTGTTCAGGCGGCACCTGTCCGCGGTTGGAAAAAGAAAGGAGGCATTGATTTTCTTCCCGGTGTGCAGAAATCAAAAGATCGCCTTCCTGCCCATAGGAAACCGCGTTGCGCAGCAGATTCTGCAAGGCACGGGCCAGTTTGTCAGGATCGGCGTTGACCATCATTGACTCGGATGGGGCTGAAAGCCGGATGGTCATCCCCGCCGCATTCGCCATCGGATAGGCTTCGTCAGACAGCTGTACCAACATACATCCGACATCTACCGGCTGTAGATTCAGTTTAACCTGCTGGAAGGTCAGTCGGGTCACATCAAAAAACTCTTCTATTAATTTTTGCAGCTTTAGAGCTTTATCCATTGCAATTGTCAAATATTTCCTGGCAGTTACAGCATCCAGATCTGAAAACTTCTGAAGCAGACTCAGATATCCGATCACCGACGTCAGTGGGGTACGGATATCGTGAGCAAGATATAGTAAAAAGTCATTTTTTTTCTTTTCCGCCTCCCGCTCAGCTGCCGCGGCTGCCTGCAGCTGACGGCGTACCTCAGTCAGCCGAACCTGCATAAAATCCAGTTCCGGGCTAAGAACAATCGGGCTGTCACCGCTGACCAGCTGATCAACCCCGGCGATTATTTCATCAAAATACCGTGTAAACCGCAGTATCAGCATCCGCATGAATATAAGGAAAAAAATCAGAAAGGCATAAAACATCAAATATTCAATATTTGAACGGATATACCTGAAATATAGCGACTGGGCTTCCGACCAGCTGCAACCATTAAACCGCATCAGCCATTCGGTCAGAAAATTCCCAATTTTCTGGTACCCCAATATCCGAATTGCCAGGATAATCAGAAAAGATTTGGCCATCACCCCCAGCATTTCCCGATAAATTTTCTGAACCATTGCCCGGTAGGGCTTCCCGGCAAAAAACAGTTTGCCAACCGATCTGCGCAGTTTTTCCATCTGATCATCCCTCTCCCAACCGGTAGCCAATCCCCCAGACTGTCCGAATATACAAGGGACGATCTCCCGTGTCCTGCATTTTCTCCCGCAGATGGCGGATATGGGTTGCAATTGTATTGTTGTTGCGGTTCCAGTATTCCTCTCCCCACACCCCGTGAAACAAATCCTCTGCACTGAAAACCTGGCCCGGCTGTTCCATCAGCATCTGTAAAATGGTAAATTCCGTCGGGGTCAACGTCAGCTTTTGTCCATTGAGGGTACAGGTGTGGGACTGCGGGTTCAGGCGCAGGCCATTAAAGGACAGTTCTCCCGTATCTGTCCCGGCAGGGGAAATCTCCTGCGGTTGATTATACCGGATATACCGGCGCAGCTGGGCATGAACCCGCGCCATCAACTCTTCCGGCTGGAAAGGTTTTGTGACATAATCGTCCGCCCCCAATCCCAGTCCGCCGATCTTGTCGGTATCGCTGTCCCGTGCAGTCAGCATAATGATAGGATAATAATAATTTTTTCGTATCTCCCGGCAAAGAGAAAAACCATCTCCATCCGGCAGCATGACATCCAGTATCGCAAGATCAATCTTTTGCTGTTCAATTGTCAGTACAGCCTGCCGCATCGTATAACAGACTATCGTTTCAAACCCTTCGCTCCTGAGGCAGACGTCCAGCAGCTGGGCAATTTCCTGTTCATCATCGACGATCAATACTACAGCCATTTTTATCTTCCTTTCTCAAAAATTTTTCCATTTACTCAGTATATCACATTATATCAAAGAAATTATTGAGATTTTTTGCAGATACCGGTCAATAAATTTCAGACCAGGAGCTTTTGTCATTTTCTGCAACCTCCTGATCACAACTTCAAAAAAATATTGAAAAAAGTACTTGCCTTTTTGCTTATCTTATGGTATAATATCGTTCGTCAGAGAAATTCTGACATATATTCGGGGGTGTAGCTCACTTGGGANNAGGTCGTCGGTTCGATCCCGATCATCTCCACCAGTTAAAAGCCTTTGTCTGATTTTCGGTCAGATAAAGGCTTTTTTGTTTTTACCACAAACCCTAAACGCATAAATTCTCGGCCTGCTAAACCATTGGTTCAAAAGTTTCTAAACAAATTATACCACCAATCTCTGTATTTTGCCCTCAAGTATGCTACAATAATGGTAAACAAACGGAGGTGCAAAATGAAACTGAACCTTGCTGAAAATATCTGCCGTCTAAGGAAAGAAAACAACATGACCCAGGAACAGCTGGCAGAAGCACTCGGCGTCAGCTTTGCAGCCGTATCCAAATGGGAACGTGGCGTAGCGACGCCTGAACTGAACCTGATCACCGATATGGCTGATCTGTTTGACGTATCGGTCGATGTGCTGATTGGTTACCAGCTGCGCAATAACAATAAAGATGCGGTCATACAGAGATTGAAAGACTATGTGCATGATCGAGACGCACAGGATGCACTGTCGGATGTCGAAAAAGCACTCAAACGACACCCCAACTGTTTTGAAATCGTATATTATGGGGCTGACAACTATTACGTCCGCGGTATCTCCCAGAGAAACCCTTCCTATTCCAAACGCGCACTTACTCTTTACCGGCATGCCTGCCGCCTGATCGGACAGAATACAGATCCGAAAATCAGTGAAACATCCCTATGGAAAAATATTGCAATGACCCATATTACACTCGGTGAACCCGATAAGGGAATTGAGATCTTAAAAGAGCATAACCCCTGCTGCCTCAACCATCCGCTGATCGGCCAAGTCCTTGCCTCAGACTGCGATGATCCCAAAGGCGCACTGCCTTATCTGTCCATAGCGCTGCTGAACCTGTGTGTTACACATATGCAGCTTGTAATGGGATATATCAACATCTACTGTAAAACAAACGACTACTCAAACGCGGTTGCACTGATTGACTGGGCTCTCACCTTTTATCCCGGACTGAAAAAGCCGGGACAATCAGGTTGTATGGATAAAGCCGAGACCGCACTCTGGACAATTCGGGCCTATCTGCACCTTCAATTTAAGGAACAGGCAGACGCCGTCCGCTGCCTTGAACACGCCAGAGAAGTCGCACAGCAGTTCGACGCAGACCCCAATTACAGCGGCTCCAGACTGCGGTTTGTTTCGGATGATACCGTCGCTTCTTCATTTGATGATCTTGGACAGACGGCGATGGAGGGGATTACAAAAGTTATATCCGATTTTGACAGCGATGAACTATTTGCATTATGGGAGAAGATACAAAATGAAAAACCAAGTAAAAATATTTAAAGAGCAGTTTTATCACCGGAATAAATTCTGTTTCCTGATTGCGGTGCTGTCCTGTTTGCTGATTGCGTCGCTCAATCTCGCAATCGCATGGGTATTGCAGCAGATCATTGACGCTGTTTCCGGCGTTTCCGGTGCGCTCAGTCTGCCCACGCTGGCCCTGTCGATCGCTGGAATCATCCTGCTGATTATAGTATTTAAAGGATTTCAGTACATCTCCAAGCCAAAGTTTATGCAAAAGGCGATGCAGCAGTATAAAGATTACGCATTTCAAAAGCTGACACAGAAAAGCATTGCAGCCTTCAGCACGGAAAATACCGCGGATTATCTGTCCGCCTTCTCCAATGATCTGGCATCCATTGAAAAAGGGTACCTGGAAACACAGTTTTCCATCCTGTCCAATGCTGTCATTTTCATTGGTGCGCTGATTATGATGCTGTGCTACAGCCCGATTATGACGATCATCTCCTGTGCCTTTTTTATTTTACCGATCGGGGTCTCCTTAATCACAGGTAACAGAATCGAAAAAGCCGAGCGGAATATTTCTGAACGGAATGGAGAACTGATCGCAACGTTGAAAGACAGCCTGAATGGTTTTTCCGTTATCAAGAGCTTCAAGGCAGAAGCCGCAGTCACTTCCCTTTTCTTCAAAAACAATCAGGCAGTTGAAGAAGTAAAGTGTAAAAAACAAAAACTGCTGACGATTGTTTCCATGCTGGCAGGTGTCGCGGGTGTTACCGCACAGCTGGGTACCTTTTTAGCCGGTGCATGGCTGGTAAAAGCAGGCTGGGGAATCACACCGGGCGTTTTGATTATGTTTATTGATCTGACCGGCAGCATTATCAATCCGATTCAGCAGTTGCCAGAACAGCTCGCCGCCCGAAAAGCTGCCATTGGCCTGATCGACAAGCTGGCCAGTGCCTTAAATGATCAGGTCCGTGATGAAGGGACACAACTTCCCGTACATCTGGACTGCGGCATCAAAATGCAGGACGTCTCCTTCGGCTACCAGGATGGAAACGATATCCTGCATCATATCACCGTCGATTTTGAAGCGGGAAAATGTTATGCGATTGTTGGCGCGTCCGGCAGCGGGAAATCCACCCTGCTGGGGCTTCTGATGGCAAGCCATGGGCACTA
Organism: Ruminococcaceae bacterium UBA1448; assembly: GCA_002329405.1. Classification (GTDB taxonomy): domain Bacteria; phylum Bacillota; class Clostridia; order Oscillospirales; family Ruminococcaceae; genus Faecivivens. The sequence continues at coordinate 26,051 of DCTE01000179.1, forward strand.
TTCCGGTGAAATCCGCTATGATGAATATGAGATCCGAAAAGTCAGCAGTGCTTCGCTTTACGATACCGTTTCCATCATCCAGCAGAATGTGTTTGTATTCAACGCCTCCATCCGGGACAATATCACCATGTTCCATGAATTCCCCGACGAGGATGTGGCACGGGCAATCGAGCTTTCCGGGCTGTCCCCGCTGATTGCCGAACGCGGAGAGAACTACCTTTGCGGAGAAAACGGAAACGGCCTTTCCGGGGGTGAAAAACAGCGGATCTCCATCGCAAGGAGCCTGCTGAAAAAATCACAGGTTCTGCTGGTCGATGAAGCGACTGCTTCTCTGGACCCGACGACAGCATGTCAGGTATCGGCATCCATTTTGAATCTGGACTGCATGACACGCATTGTCGTGACCCATGATCTGGACGCAGCACTGCTGAAAAAATACGACGGAATCATCGCACTGAAAAACGGAAGAATTGAGGAAACCGGAAACTTTGATGCGCTGATGAATCAGAAAGGCTATTTTTATTCTCTCTTTACCGTTTCTCAATAATCTATATTGCTGCCCCCTTCCGCCGGCTGTCATGCCCCCGGAAGGGGGCTTTTGTCTGAAAAATCAGCTGATTTTTTTCAAAAGAATTGACAGAAAATTCCAGACATGGTATAATCGTTGCGTTGGCAACTGTTGCTTTTGCAACGATATGCAATCAATATGGAATTCAGACCGGAAAGGATGATCTTTGATGGATGGTTTGATGAAATACATCAACCGTACGACCCGTTGCAGCAACTTTTTCCGTGCCCAACAGCTGGCAGACAGCGGAATATCCGGGGTACAGTGCGTTTATCTGCTGCGGGTCGGCCATAATCCCGGAATCTCTCAGGATCAGCTGGCGGGACAGCTATATAAGGACAAAAGCGTCGTCGCCCGGCATCTCGCGACCTTACAGCAGGCGGGCTACATTCGGCGCGAACCGGCACCCAACGACCGCCGTGTCCAGCAGCTGTACCTGACCGACAAGGCGACAGAACTGCTCCCCCGTATCTTTGAAGTGTTCTCCAAATGGGACGAGATTCTGACCCGCGGCTTTACCGACCAGGAAAAGGAACAGGCACTCAACCTGCTGACCCGCATTTATATGAATGCTGAAGCAGAAATCCAGCGGGAAACTTCTTCAGCACAATCGGAAGAAAACACGCTGCCTGCTTCTCCATACCCGGATGGAAAGGAGGAGACACAGTGAAAAAACTGCTGGAATACATCCGGCCCTATCTTCTTCGGATGACGGCCGGTTTTTCAATCAAATTCCTGGGGGCACTGATGGATCTGCTGATTCCCTGGATGCTCTCCAAAATCGTCGACGATGTCATCCCGACCGGTGAAGTACAGAATATCCTGCTGTGGGGCGGGCTGATGGTGGTCGCTTCGGGCGTCGTTTACGCATTCAATGTCATTCCAAACCGGATGGCGGCCCATGTCGCGCGGGACATCACCGAAGAGGTGCGGATGGATTTATATGAGAAAACTTCTTCCCTGTCCTGTAATCAGGTCGACCGGATTACCATACCGTCGCTGATCTCCCGGATCACCTCCGATACTTATAATGTTCACCGGATGCTGAATATGATCCAGCGGCTGGGCGTGCGGGCGCCGATCCTGCTGGTCGGCGGACTGATTGTCACAATGGCGATGGAACCGCGGCTGGGTGCGGTACTGCTGGCGATGATGCCGCTGATGGGGCTGACCATCTGGCTGATCTCAAAAAAAGGTATCCCGATGTATATTGAGACCCAGAAGCGGGTGGATCAGATGGTGCAGACGGTGCGGGAAAATATCGTCGGCATCCGCATCATCAAGGCGCTTTCCAAGGGAAGCTATGAACGGGAACGATTTGACGGCGTTAACGCCGCCCTCTCCCGTCAGGAAATGCGGGCAGGAATTACAATGGCAACAACCAACCCGATGATGAACTTGTTTCTCAACTTTGGACTGGTTTTTGTCATCCTGCTGGGCGCGTTTCTGGTCAACAGCGGCATCACCAAGATCGGTAAGATCATTGCTTTCCAGAGCTATTTTACCATCATCCTGACTGCTGTCATCTCGCTGTCGCGTATGTTCGTCATCCTGTCCAAAGGTACCGCCTCGGCCGACCGTATTGCCGAAGTGCTCAATCTGCCGCAGGAACTGACCACCCAGCCGGAAGACCATTCCCCAAAGGAAGAAGGCGTCGCCGAAGACGAATTTGTCGCATTCGACCATGTCAGCTTTTCCTATCTTGGACAGCAGGACAACCTGTCCGACATCAGCTTCACCCTCAAAAAGGGAGAAACACTGGGAATTATCGGCTCGACCGGTTCCGGGAAATCAACACTGGTCAACCTGCTGATGCGGCTGTATGATGTAACAGACGGCCAGGTACGTATTGGAGGAGTGGATGTCCGACGGATTCCCGATGAAAAACTGCACCGGATGTTTGGCGTCGTCTTTCAGTCAGACGTACTGTTCGCCGACACCATCCGGGAAAATATTGACTTCGGACGACGGCTGACAATGGAACAGATCGAAGACGCCGCCCGTCAGGCGCAGGCCGCGGAGTTTATCCTCGAACGAGAAGGCAGTTTTGAATCCCAGCTTGCCATCCGCGGTAGCAACCTTTCAGGCGGCCAGCGTCAGCGGCTGCTGATCGCGCGGGCACTTGCCGGACAGCCGGATATTCTGGTACTGGATGACTCGTCTTCTGCGCTCGACTACAAAACCGACGCATCCCTCCGGCAGGCAATCCGGGAAAATCTCCAGAAGACGACCTCCATTATCATTGCCCAGCGAATCAGTTCTGTTATGCAGGCCGATCATATCCTGGTGCTGGAAAACGGACGGGAAATCGGGTATGGTACCCATGACCAGCTGATGCAAAGCTGCCCTGTCTATCAGGAGATCGCAGGCAGCCAGCTGGGTGACGGGAAACTGCACACACCGAATGAAAAGGAGGTCAATCCATGAACCGTAATATGTTCACCGGGCGAAACGCCAGCCTCCAGAAAGGTGTCCCCGACAAACCGCGGATGAAAACCACCCAGATCCTTAAACGGCTGTGGAAATACCTGTATAAATTCAAATTCCTGCTGTTTGCGGCACTTTTGATGACCGTCACCAGCAATCTGCTTGCCCTTGCAGGGCCGTCCCTTGCTGGACAGGCCGTCAACGCAATCAGTGGTATCGGGCAGGTCGATTTTCAGGAGGTCTTCCGCTGCTGCGGGCTGATGCTGGTCTGTTATGCACTGGCATCGCTGTTTGAATGGCTGCTGTCGGTCATGCTGATCCGGCTCAGCCAGCGGATTGTTTTCCAGATGCGGAAGGATGTATTTGACCATCTGACCACCCTACCGGTCAGCTTTTTCGACCGCCATCAGACCGGCGACATCATCAGCCACATCTCCTACGATATTGACACCGTCAACACCTCTCTCTCCAGCGATCTGGTCCAGATCTGCTCCAGTATCATCACCGTCGTTGGTTCGCTGGTCATGATGCTGCGGATCAATCCCCCACTGGTGCTGGTCTTTGCGGTGACCGTGCCCATTTCCATCATGTTCACCCGGTATATGTCCAAAAAAGTCCGTCCCCTCTTCTCCCGGCGCAGTGCCAAAATGGGCGAACTCAACGGCTATACCGAAGAGTCGATCTCCGGCCACAAAACCATTAAATCCTACCATCAGGAAGAGACGATGAACGGCCGCTTCTCCACCCGCAACACCGAAAGCTGTGACGCCTATTATCAGGCGGACTATGCTTCTGCCGGGATGGGCCCGTCGGTCAACTTTATCAACAACCTCTCCCTCGCGCTGATCTCTGTTTTCGGTGCAATGCTTTACCTGTTCGGCGGACGGTTCGCACTGACGCTGGGCGATCTTTCATCTTTCGTCCTCTATTCCCGCAAATTTTCCGGCCCGATCAATGAGATCGCAAACGTCCTCAGTGAATTGCAGTCGGCACTGGCAGCGGCAGAACGTGTCTTCCTGCTGCTGGAAGAAAAACCGGAAGAAGCTGATGTCCCCGATGCAATCGAACTTGCAGTGACCAACGGCGAGGTCAGTATGGAACATATCCGTTTTGGATACCTGCCGGAACAGGAGATCATCCATGACCTGACATTGAACGCCAAAGGCGGCAGCCTGACTGCCATCGTCGGGCCGACCGGCGCAGGCAAAACCACGCTGACCAACCTGCTGATGCGGTTTTATGACCCGCAGAGCGGCAGCATCCAGATCGACGGGCAGAACATCCAGTCGGTCACCCGCTCAAGTTTGCGTCTGGCATATGCAATGGTCCTTCAGGAAACCTGGCTGTTCACCGGAACGGTCCGGGAAAATATCGCCTACGGCCGCCCCGACGCCACCCAGGAGGAAGTCGAAGCCGCCGCAAAAGCCGCCTATATCCACGACTTTATCATGGCACTCCCGCATGGGTATGATACCCTGCTGACCGAAGACGGCATCAACATCTCCCAGGGACAAAAACAATTGTTGACGATTGCCCGTGCGATGCTGCTGAATGCACAGATGCTGATTCTGGACGAAGCGACCAGCAATGTCGACACACGGACAGAAATCCGTATTCAGGCTGCCATGCGCCAACTGATGAAAGGAAAGACCTGTTTTGTTATTGCCCACCGGCTGTCTACCATCCAAAACGCCGACAATATTCTGGTCGTGCGGGATGGGGATATTGTAGAACAGGGAACCCACAGCCAGCTGATTGAGCAAAACGGCTTTTATGCCAAACTGTTCTATTCGCAGTTCTCTTAAGCTGCATCATCCCGCCAAACTTCTAATTTTTATACCTCCTTTCAAAATCCGGCTCAATATGGGCCGGATTTTGGTTTTCCCTCAATTTTCTGAAACAAAAGAGTATTTTTCGGTTTTTTTGCGTACTATATATGACCGGTCAAAACAATCACAAGGGGTGAAGGATTTGAATGATGAAAAGATAATATCCGCAATCAGAAACCGGGATGAAACAGCCATCAGCGAGGTTATTACCCGATATTCCAGGCTGTTATGGAAAACTGCCGGCGCAGTCCTGAATCAAATTGGTTCAATACAGGATATCGAAGAATGTGTTGCAGACACATTTATCTGCCTGTGGGAACATCCTGACAGATATGACCCCAACCGCGGCAAATTGAAAACCTGGCTTTCAATTGTTGCGAGGACGCAGGCGGTCAACCGCTGCCGGGAAATCACAAAACGCCGGATTGTTTCACTGGAAGACACCGGATTCCTATATCAGACTGACATTCTGGACGGAATCTTGCAGCAGGAAACACAGCACAAGCTCACTGCCTCAATGAACGCCTTGGAAGAACCCGCCCGTGAAATCCTGATCCGGCGATACTACTACGAACAAAAGCCAAAGGAAATTGCACGGGCACTGCATATGAATGTCAAGCAGGTCAACAACAGCCTTTACCGTGCCAAATGCCGGCTCAGACAGGCTATTTCAGAAGAAATGGGGGTATAAAGATTGGACGCTTTCAGAAAACAGAATTTACAGAATATCCAGTCAATTTTCCAGCAGAAGACAGGCGTAGACCTGCGGCCGATTAAAAAATATAATCGACCGGTAAAAATGGTAGCCATTATGACTGCTGTCCTGATCTGTGGATTTACCATGACCGCCTTTGCCTTTAATCTGTTTTCCTCTCTGGCCGGAGATGAACTGAGCCTTTGCGCAGATTATCAGGGCAACGGGCTTGTTTCCATCACAGTCGAAAACAAATCTGAAAAGGTACTCAAATTTCAGCCGCAATTCAAACTGATGCGCTGGTCAACCGGTGAGGAAATACAGCCGAATTCGAATGATATTGTTTTTACAGCGACGGAAATTCAGCCGCACGCAGGCGGAGTTATAACAATTGACCTTTCACAGGCTTATGATATTACACTGCTGGAACAGCCGCTTGATGGAGATCATTACTATTTTATCCTGACAAACAATGATTTCCTCTTCGGGCAGGACTGGATGTGCACAGTGTATTTTTCCGAACCGGTGGAAGTTGAAATCGAATACCCGGAAGAAACTGTCCCAGTCGAAAACGATGCTGAACTGTCAGAACAGATTATGGAGCAACTCAAACCGTATTTCGAAGAATATGTCACCAATCCCGATGAATACCGGAAACGTGCGGAAGAATATTTTACCCTGTGCAATAAACTGCTGGCAGAAGCAGAAAGCGACATTATCCCGACAGTTTCTCCGCTCGAACTTGCTGTAGATATCCCGATTGAAGAACTTCCGGTATTTGATGATACCATACCGGAAGACCAACAGCATTTGCTGATCAGTGAAAACCGTTTTTCCCTGGACGGATATCATCTCCCGGTAGGTGCATCCATGGAAGACAGCGCACTGGTCATCAGCGCAATCATTCCCCAATACCAGGGCGATACAACTGGCGGCACAACGGTTCCACTGGTTTATATTTTTACTTATGAAACAGATGCTGTCCAAAATCCGAATGATTATGCCTTTGTACGCGGCAGACTGCTGACCTTCGAAGAAATGGAACAGTTCAAGGTCTATACGGATACAAAATATACCTGCTATGATATGACCAGCCTGTTTTATACCGATCTGCATACCTATGTCGAAACGCTTGTCGAGAAAAGAAGCGATATCTGGCTGGATGAGCAGGTCTGGAAGAGAATCGAAAATATTTTTCAATACTATCATGACCCGGAGATTCTCAAAGATCATTTTACCTGCCTTTCTCAGGCCGACTGAAAATTTTAGTCAAGTATCATGCCTTCCGACACAGTGCCGGAAGGCATTTTACATATTTTCAGCAATAATACAATGAAAATATCTGCATTTATGCAATAAAATCAAATATTTATTCAATGTTTAATCCAAAAATCCCTTGACAACAGAATATAAAAGTGATAGATTATAACCACGTGATCATATAGGGGAGCCGGTAGGAGAAAACGGCTCTAAATATCACGTATCATCTTGAAAGGAATGACCTGTATATGAAAAAAGCACTTGCAATTCTTTCGGCAGCTCTGTTCTCTGCCCTCTGCCTCGCTTCCTGCGGCGGCACCGACGGTACTTCCAGCAGCTCGGAATCTTCTCAGGAATCTTCCGCTGCTTCCACCTCTTCTGCTGAATCTTCTGAGGGTTCTTCTTCGGAAGAAAGCCAGGCTGAAGAAAGCTCTGCTGAAACCGACGCGGCTGCTGAATTTACCACTGTCACTGAAGGCGTTCTGACAATGGCAACCAATGCTGAATTTCCTCCCTACGAGTACTATGAAGGCGACACCATTGTTGGCATCGACGCTGAGGTTGCCCAGCTGATTGCCGATGAGTTGGGTCTGACCCTGGAAATCGCAGACATTGCATTTGATTCGATTGTCCCCGGCGTCCAGAGCGGCAAATATGATATCGGCGTGGCTGGTATGACAATTGATGAGAAGCGTCTCGAGAGCGTCAACTTCTCTACTCCTTACGCAACCGGTATCCAGGCTGTCATTGTTACCGAAGACAGTGATATCACCTCCGTCGATGATCTGGCAGGCAAAACGATCGGTGTTCAGACCAACACGACCGGTGATATTAAGGCTTGTGAAGATTTCGGCATGGAAAACGTTGTGCAGTATGATAATGGCGCAATGGCAGTCGAGGGACTCAAGAGCGGCAAGGTGGATTGTGTCATCATCGACAACGAGCCTGCAAAATCTTACGCTGCTGCCAATGAAGGACTCAAGGTTCTGGAAACCGAGTACGCTGTCGAAGAGTATGCAATCTGCTTCTCCAAAGAGAATGCTGCGCTTCAGGAAGCTGTAAACGGTATTCTGGAAGATCTGATTGCTGACGGTTCCGTTCAGGAAATCGTAGACAAATACATTAAAGCTGAATAATTGATTGAAGATTCAGAAGGAGCTGCTGCAAAGCAAGTTGAGACGCGGATGGTGTCCGTTGTTTTGCACGGCTCCTTTTTGGTGTATCCTGAGGTTAAGATAAATAAACGGAAAGGAATGGTCATCAGCATGACAGTCATCAGCACGACAGCAATTACGGACTGGTTCAGCAGTTCACTGGCAGACTTTGGAGCGAAGCTGCAGATGGTTTTTGTTGAAGAGGACCGGTATCAACAGATGATTCGCGGTTTTCTCAATACGCTCCAGATTACAGCCGGTGCCTTAGGCGTCGGCATTATCATCGGAATTGTAGTCGCGGCGATACGTTCTTCTTATGATAAAAATAAAGAATCGCTCAAACTGCGCGGCGGCGTAGGATACCATATTTTGCGCATCCTCAATCTGATCTGCCGTTTTTACCTGACAGTCATCCGTGGTACACCTGTCGTCGTACAGCTGATGATTGCCTATCTGATTATATTTGCATCTTCCAAAAACGGTGTTCCGGTTGCCATCTTTGCATTTGGCGTCAACTCGGGTGCTTATGTTGCAGAGATCTTCCGCGGCGGTATCATGTCAATTGACGGCGGACAGTTTGAAGCTGGACGCAGCCTTGGATTCAACTATCTGCAAACCATGTGGCACATCATCATTCCGCAGATGTTTAAAGCAGTGCTGCCGACATTGTGCAACGAATTCATCGCGCTGCTCAAGGAGACGTCTGTCGCGGGTTATGTCGGCGTTGTCGACCTGACAAAAGCCGGAAATATCATCGCCGGACGTACTTTCAATTATTTTATCCCGTTGTTTACGGTTGCACTGGTTTACCTGGCTCTGGTCGTCATTCTGTCCTGGCTGGTAGGCCGTCTGGAAAGGAGGCTGCGCAGAAGTGAACGGTAACGTACTGATTGAAGTCAATGGACTGAAAAAGCATTACAACAAAGGTACCGTCAAGGCACTGGATGGCGTCAACTGCGTCGTACATAAAGGCGAGGTTCTGGTCATCATCGGGCCATCAGGAAGCGGGAAATCGACGCTGCTTCGTTCCCTCAACCTGCTGGAAATCCCGACCGGCGGCAGCATCCTGTTTGACGGGGTGGATATCACCGACCCCAAAACCAACATCAATCTCCACCGCCAGAAGATGGGGATGGTCTTCCAGCACTTCAACCTGTTCCCGCACATGACGGTACTTCGCAATATGACCATTGCACCGGTCAAGCTGCTGCATAAGCCGGTCGCAGAAGCTGAAAAAAAGGCGATGGAACTGCTGACCCGTGTTGGACTGGCCGATCGTGCAAATGCGTACCCCAGCCAGCTTTCCGGCGGTCAGAAACAGCGTGTCGCAATCGTCCGGGCGTTGTGCATGGAACCGGAAGTCATGCTGTTTGACGAACCAACCTCCGCACTCGACCCGGAAATGGTCGGCGAGGTACTCGACGTTATGAAGGAACTGGCGCGTGAAGGGATGACGATGGTAGTCGTTACCCACGAAATGGGCTTTGCCCGTGAAGTAGCCGATCGGGTAATTTTCATGAGCGATGGTGTCATCATCGAAGAAGGCAGCCCGAAGGAAATTTTTGAATCGCCAAAGGAAGAGCGGACCAAAAACTTCCTCAAATGCGTACTTTAAAACAATGTATGAATTGACAAAAATGGAGCGTAAGTGCGATACTTACGCTCCATTTTTCATCAAAGATCATTTCTTTTTAAAAGCCGAAAAATCCGACTTGACCGCTTTGTATACCAGCAGCCCGCGCTTCTGTCCAAACCGCCGGATAATTCCACGGTAAAACTCCTGTTTTCCTTCGGCCAGCAGAATTTCTTCCGCAACCGCCATCCGCTGTTCCCGGCTGCATACATCCGACAGCTCGCTCTCCAACCGTCCCGCAAGGGAGGCAACCTCAGCGGGGTCTGCTTTCTGACGCGGTTTTTCCACTGAGACTGTCTGCTGTTCCTGCGCACGTTCACTGCGCCGCGGACGTCCTCTTCTGCGCCTGGAACGCTCAGACGTCTCCTCGGGGGCAGGCGGAATAACTACCGCTTCTGCGTTTTCCGCACCCTCCCCAGACGGAATATAGCTTTCTTCCTCTTCGGCATCCAGTTCTGCCTGACGCATCCGTGCAGCCGCGCTCGGAGCTTCTGTTTCTTCCCAACCGGCCTTGTTTTTCTGTTCCTCTTCTGCCTCCTGCTGCTGCGCCGCCTGCAACGCTCCCAACAGGGCCGCTGTTTCAAAATCATCCGTTTCGTCGCTTGCTTCCATTTCGGATTGCTGGCTGTCGTTTTGCTGTTCAGCAATGATCTCGACAATCTCTTCCGGCTGTCCGTCCGTTTCAGAAGCCGTTTCCCTTTCCATCTCAAACTGCTGATAAGCTGCCGAATCGGTAACCGTCACATCCACCTCATGGACATCTGACGCAGTATTCGGTGTAATGGGTTTGCCGGTAAAGACACTGTGTGCAACCGACATTGCAATATTGGGGCGGCGATATACGACGCAATCGGTCGGCAGATAGCCGCTCGTCCAGAAATCATACAGCGCGTCAAAACCGGAATCGTTGCTGACAATATACAGATGGGTGTACAATCCACTTGCGAGCAGATACCCTAGCATGGTTGACAGCTGAAAATCCAATGAATTTTTGCCGCCTCTCCGAATCTGATAGTACTCTACATTTGCCGCACAAGACATGATCTTCTGGTGCATCTCAAAAGAAATGGTATTGGAATTGACCGAATAAAGGATAACAACCTGATCATCAATTCCCAGCGTATCAATTCCCACCAGTCCTGCCGACTTGACATTTTCAAAATCAATCAAAAAAGCTCTCATATTTCCTCTTTTACCTCTGCCGGCCTCAGTCGGCATCCTTATTGTTGCATTCGCACCCCAGCTCCTGCCGGAACCGCCGATAACATTCAATATACAGTTCCTGCCGCTCGACATCCAGTATTTCCCGCAGACTGTCAACCAACCCGGGATCATCCAGCAGGTCAATCACATATCCCGCATAACGTGTATCGTATTCTTCCCGGTACTCCTTCACCAGCTGTTCAAACGAGATCTCGGTAGAATAACTCCGCCCCACGACATCCGTTGCGGCATCCATAGAATCCGCAACCGTAATCAGATCGGTCAGGACATCCAGATCGGGATTGCGGACAAAATCTTTCGGCAGACCGGGATAGCCTCTGGTTCCATCATAAAACCGGTGGTGCATCAGTGCCGACTGTGCATACATTTCAGTCGAAGGGTCCCCCAGCAGCATCTGGTAACCGCATATCGGATGATTGCGGATGATATCAAACTCCGTATCGAACAGCCGGCGGTTATACACTGTAACCGTTTCCAGACACATCAGCTTGCCCAGATCATGAAACAAACCAGCATTGCGGACAATTCTGTCAATCTCTGGCTTGCAACGCTGAATCTCTGCCGGATCTCTGATTCCCAGCAGTCCCGCAAACCGCTCCGGCTGCCGGTCGGCAAGCGTCATTGCAAACGCCGCTGCAATCCGCGCAACCATTTGAGAATGGATATAGGTCGGGCCGTGACGCTGCATAACCAGACGGATTGCCAGATCTTTAAACGTAACGTTATCCAGATTGGTCAGACTGATCAGCACGTCACAGATGGAACGAATCAGTGCTGGCTCATTGCCAACATTGGAGAACTCCCGTGTATATTCCAGCAACCCATCTACCAAATGGGATTCTGCCCGTCTTCTTCTTTCCCGCAATGCCTGAGCATCCTGCGGCGATACATGGCTGANNAATGGCTGGTGCCAAGATTATAATATTCCAGAATGATTGCCGGAAGCACCAGGTTTGCCCAAATCCCATCCTGTCCATAGTCATGAGGATTGCGGGCATTATAAATTTCCCAAAACCGCGCCAGAAGCTGATCAATGGTAATGTCGCCTCTGTGATAATAACTGCTGAAAAGAGTATACATCCATCTGGGGCTTACCGGCCCGTTTTTTTCCAGTGTACGATAGACATATTCGGAAGATTCAACTACCCGTTCAATCAATTGACGGTCTTCCACCCCTTCCCGGATAAATCCCAGGTCGGTCGTCCGATTCTGATGCAAAATCAACAGATATCGCTTCCAGGGCAAACCGGGAAAACGCTGCTGCAGCTCCGGGTCAGACAGGCTCTCAATAATCTGGGTAAACATTTCCGAATGTTTACTGGCAAGTTCAACATGCTGAGATACATTAAAGTCAGCCGCACGGTTGGAATAGCAGCGAATGATAAAATCCATCGTCTCCGGCCGCTGGATTTCCCGCCATTTAGGAAACCACTCAGCACCTTCACGAAAATACTCATTCTCACTGTAGATTGTGAATTGTCCTTCAATTACCGAGCTTTTGCAATCACGCTGATAATAATAATATCCAACCCCACAATAATACAGTTCCTGAATCAGCAAATCCATATCTCCCAGCTGACGCGCGTATCGCAGCAACGCCTGATGGGTACGGTAATTCAATTCCCGGTCAAAGCTCTGGTTATAGTTGAGCAGCGACTGAGCAAAAGAAACCATCTCCGGTATCTTATCGGCAGTCAGCTGTTCCACCGCGTCCAAAACAGGCAAAATCTCATCTGACAGCATCTGAATATTTTCACGGCAGAGTTTATGAATCTGTTTGGCTGTCACATACAGATAATTCAAATACTCAGCATCTGCCAGCGATTGAGACGGAAAAAAGCTGAGCTTTTCAATCTGTTCGGTATTACATACAAAAGCGTCAAACATTGACAAACTCTCCCTTCGTCGGAGGCAACAACCGTCTACGGTTAAAAACATTATATCATACGGGACAAAGGGATGTCTATACAAAAAGCTGGTATTTTCAGACTATTTGCAAGATTATTCATCTAATATTTTTTGAGCTGTTTCAATATCCAGCTTTTCAACCGCCCGCAGCTGCCGGTTGATCGCACGGGTACGCACGCCGACCAGCTTATCCAGATCGTCTCCCGCCAGCTGAAGCCTTTTCTGAGCGGAGAGCAATACCTCTGTAAAGCGGTCAAACTCCGTCCGCACCGCACCCAACAGCTGCCAGACCTCCTGGGAACGTTTTTGTAGTGCCAGCGTCCGAAACCCCATCTGCAGCGCATTCAGCAGGGCAGCCATCGTGCTTGGACCGGCAATGCTGACATTGTATTCCCGCCTGATCGTCTCACACAGCCCCCGGTTGACTGCTTCTGCATATAATCCTTCCGTCGGCAGAAACATGATACCAAAGGCCGTTGTAGCGGGCGGAGCAATATATTTATCCCGAATATCCTTTGCAAATGCCCGTAACCTGTTTTCAAGTACAGCACCAGCTGCTTTTACCTGCTGAGGGTCTCCACCGTCTGCTGCGTCCTGCAACTGGGTATACGCATCCATCGGAAACTTGGAATCGAGCGGCAGCAGCACTGCCCCATCCTCTCCCGGCAGACGGATTGCAAATTCCACACGATTGCGGGAACCCGGCACCGTCGCAACGTCGGTCAAATACTGTTCCGGTGACAGAATCTCTGACAGGATTGCCCCTAACTGAATTTCACCCAGAATACCGCGGGTCTTGACATTCCCGAGTATCCTCTTCAGGTCCCCGACCCCTGTCGCCAGTGTCTGCATCTCACCCAGCCCTCGGTAGACCTGTTCCAGCCGGTCACTGACCTGACGGAAGGACTCGGTCATCTTCTTTTCGAGTGCCGACTGCAGCTGTTCATCGACTGTCGCACGAATCTGCCCCAGCTGACGGGTATTTTCCTCCCGCAACTCCCGCATCGCCCTGGCGTTTTCTTCCCGCATCGCTTCCAGTGTCCGCATATTTTCCGAAAGCCCCGACCGCAGTGTGTCCGTCAGAGCCGCCTGAGAAGAATACAACTGCCGCTCAAGGGCAGCGATACCGGCATTCTGACCAGCCGACGCAGTTTGCTGGCTGCCTGCCAGCAGTTCCCCCAGTGAACGCACAGAATCGCTGAGCTGCACCCCGAGATCTGCCCGCATGCCAACTGTTCCGGTTTCCAGTTTTTCCTGTATCTCTTCGGNNCGGGCGCGTGCCGCCGCTCTTGCACTGAAGATGGAAACCGTTGTCCCCGCGGCCGCCAGCAATGCAATCAATACAAGCAATACCGTAATTGCCGTCTGTCCTTCCACTTTATTCTCCTTTCCGGCCAGACTCTCCGGCCTGTCCAAAAAAGGCAGGAGTGCGCACACCCCTGCCCATTTGCTGTCTTTTATTTATGTACCCGGTCAAAACCGTTCTGCCGGAACAGTTCTGCCGCCCGCTGAGAAAATTGAAGCGGATTCCGGCATTTCTCGGCAAGTGCCGGCAGCTGCTGCCGTACTTCAATAAAACGCTGTTCAGCTTCCGGGCTGTCTTCGCCCAAAAACCAGCACTGGCTGGACCAGCTGTCAAATTTCAAATTAATATTATAGGCTTTCTCGACCATACGATTTTCCCCTTATCAGAGTTTGCTGCCCTTGCTGCCGCCAAAGCTGACACCGGACAGGATATTGGTATCAAAGGCATAACTGATTTCTGCCTGATCGCGTTCCCGCTTAAGTGCAAACTGGATCATCCGATCCAGCAGCTCGGGATATTTCACCCCCATCGGTTCCCACAGATAGAAAGACAGCGAACCGGGGATGGTATTGATCTCATTGATCCAGATTTCTCGGGTTACAGCATCCATCATGAAGTCGATACGGGAAACGCCGCAGCAATCCAGTGCCTGAAATGCTTTAACCGCTGTCTGCCGGATAAATTCTCGCTCCTCAGACGTAATATCCGCCGGGATTTTGCGGGACAGGCTGGCCATACCTTCACTGGCACCCTTTGTACCCGTTTTGCCGCCCTCTTTGCGCAGATATTTTTCTTCATAGGTCAGGATACGATCACTGCTGACCGGCTCCTCACATTCAGATGCCTCTGCTTCCTCATAATCGCCCAGAATCGAGCAGTTAATCTCCTTAAGGTTGGGAACCGCTCTTTCCACCAGCACCTTATGGGCAAACTGGAAAGCATATTCCATCGCATCCGAAAGCTCTGCGCGATCAAGTGCCTTGCGGATGCCGACGCTGGAACCAAGGTCAATCGGCTTGACAATAACCGGATAGCCGATTTCCTTTTCGACCCGTGCAATAAATGCTTCCGGTGCTTCCAGATAGCGGCGGTGTTCTGCCCGCAGACAGTCAAGCACCGGCAGGCCAGCTTCCTTCCAGACGCATTTCATCATATATTTGTCCATCCCCAGTGCCGACGCCAACACGTCGCATCCGACAAACGGAACCCCCAACGTCTTGAGATATCCCTGCAATACGCCATCTTCAACGTTGGTACCATGAACGATCGGAAAGATAATGTCGATTGTTTCCTCAACATTATTGCCCAGCTTTTTCAGCGGATAATGCAGCAGCTGCACCCGGCCGTCCGCCGGAATCATCAGCACCCGCTGGCTTTTTTTGAGCAGCTGAGGAATACCATCGCGATAGCTTTCGATTTTGCCGACTTCTTCGCCAATATAAAACTCATTTTTCTTGGTCATATAGATCGGTACAACATCATATTTGGACCGGTCCAGATAGGCTGCTGCCTGAAGAGCCGAAATGATCGACACTTCATGTTCGACGCTCTTTCCGCCAAACAGTACGCCCAGTTTTATTTTCATAAGAGTACCCTTCTTTCGTCAGATCTATGTGCAGTTGACAGGTTATCTGTCCACAAGGCAATCAGAAGTTATCCGGGAGGTCATTTTCCAGCAGAACAATTTTCTGCACGCCGCCGGTGCGCAGATTCTCAACCGATTTGAGTGCCGCGGTCAGGTCATGTTCGACAAAGATCTTTTCTTTTGGATAACCTTCATCCATCAGCCCCTGATAAATCGGCTCGGTCTGCTTTTCACCGACCAGCGCGACATAATCGCAGACTGCGGCTGCCTGACGGCCAAATTGACGGTTGAGTTCCTCCTGTTTGGTGCCCAGCTCGACCATGCCCGGTGTAACCAGAATCTTGACCCCATCAAATCGGGACAGGGTATCCAACGCGGCCTTGGCCCCGCTCGGATTGGAGTTATAGGCATCGTCAATGATCAGCGCATTCCGTCCCCGAATCAGCTGCAAACGGTGCGGGACGCTTTCCAGCGCCCGAACCTGCGGTATCAGGTCACGCATCGGCACACCCAATGTATGAGCAACCGCAATGGCACCGGTAATATTCAGCACGTTGTGGCTTCCAATCAGCGCGGTGGTAAAGGTGTAGTCTTCGCCATCCTGAGAGATAGTGAAGGTCGAACCTTTTGCTGACACAGTGATATTGCGTGCGACATAGTCGCAATCTTCCTTTTCAATGCCATACGTAACGGCTTTGCGGCCGGGCGTCTGAGAGCGGATATATTCATTGTCACCATTCAGGAAAACGATACCGTCCTGCGGCAGCGCGTCCCGCAGTTCAAACTTTGTTTTGATGACGTTATCAACCGTTTTGAAACTCTCCAGATGCTGCGGGCCGATCGAAGTGATGATCCCATACCGCGGCGAAACAATATCGCAGATTTCCTTGATATCCCCAATATTGCGCGCGCCCATCTCACAGAGGAAAATCTCATGGGTCGGACGAAGCGAGTTGCGGATGGTCTTGACAACGCCCATCGTGGTATTGTAGCTTTCCGGCGTCATCAGCACATTGTATCGCGCCGACAGCAGTTTACGGAGGAAAAATTTCACGCTCGTCTTGCCGTAACTGCCGGTAATACCGACCACTTTGAGGTTGGGAGACGAATCAATCATCCGTTTCGCGTCATTAATATACCAGTTGTTGATCGACTTTTCAATCGGCTTGTTCAGCCAGTTGGCAGCCAGCAGATAAAATCCTGAGACAAAATGCGCAGCCGGGAGCAATACGCCCCAGGCAAGCGGCCATCTGTGCAGCAATACCGCCGCCAGAAGGGTCAGTGCCGTCAGCACGCCGTCGGTTGCCAGCATCCGTTTGACACGGGCGGTATAAACCAGCGGCTTTTTGGCTTTGCGTGGCCTGCCAAGATAGGCAGTCAGCGCGTACAACAGAATAGACAGGATGATTCCGACACGTCCGCAGAAGCACAGCAGCGGCAGTGTAAAAATAACCCCCAGATTCCGTCCGACAAAGGCCGGCAGAAACTTATCCCGGTACCATACCCGCTGTTCATGCGGTTTATAGGAATTGAGCTGGAACATGTGGGTATTATAAACCGTCAGCATTGCAAAGCTGCAAAGCCAGCTCACCAGCAGCAGAATAAACAAAATCCAGTCCAGCATCACTTTTCCTCCGTTCCCAGGTAGCTTGCCAGTACCCGCGAAACCAGTTCCCAGCTGTCAATAAAGCAGAAATGCCCGGCATCGGGAACTTTAACAAGTGCTGCGTCCGGCAGCAAACGTTCCATTGTCTCGCCATCCGAAAGCGGTGTTGCCGTATCCT
>DCTE01000039.1 GCA_002329405.1 Ruminococcaceae bacterium UBA1448
CCCCACCGACTGTCCGGTGGACAGTCGTGTGGCGGAAAAGTGTTTCGTTTTCTAATTGTTGGCCCCAAATAAAAGTAAAAGCGTATCCTATGGCACCATGCGCGTTGTATCGTGCCCTGTTTACAACAGAAAGAAGTGAAACTCATGATGACCATTGATAAACTCCCAACCTTAACGACACCCCGTCTGACCCTCCGCCGGTTCTCCCCGGATGATGGCCAGCAGATTTTTGACAACTACGCATCCGACCCAATGGTCGCACGGTACGTGACCTGGAATGCCCATACCTCACCGCAGCAAAGCAGCCAGCTGGCAAAATTTTTTCATGATGGCGGTGCCGGCCCGTTCCAGTGGGCAATCATTTTGAATGAGACCGGACAGCTGATCGGCAACATCAGCCTTGTCGAAACGGACGCTGACCAGAAAAACGGTACATTCGGCTATGTATTGGGGCAAAAATGGTGGAATATGGGATTGGCGACCGAAGCACTGACCGAAATGCTGCGGTTTTTGTTTGAGGAATGCGGATTTGACACCATTACCGGTGAATACGCCACTCAGAACCCCGCGTCTGGAAAGGTAATGGAAAAATGCGGGCTGGAATATGTCGGCCAGGACGTTAAAATGGTTCCAGCCAAAAATAATTTGCAGGTCGATATCATCATCCGCCAGATTACCCGTACCCGCTGGTATCAAATCAATCGAAAGGAACTGCCATGATTAAAGGACTTGAAGAATTTACCCCCAAATATCACGGGATTTTTGAAACCCACGCCCATTATGGCGACCATGTTTTTGACGGTGACCGGGAAGAACTGCTCTCTTCCCTGCCGGAACTGGGGGTCGACCGGGCCATCTGCGTTGGGTATGACCTGCCGTCCTCCCAGAAGGCGGCAGAAATTGCCGGGCGTTTCCCGCACATCTATGCAGCCGTCGGCTTCCACCCGGAAAACCTGCATGAATACTCGGAAGAAGGGGTTCAGCAGATCGCACGGCTGCTGGAACAGCAAAAGGTTATCGCCATCGGTGAGATCGGGCTGGACTATCATTGGAAAGAGATGCCGCCCGAGCTGCAAAAGCAGGCTTTTACCCGCCAGCTCCAGCTGGCAAGGGAGCTGAACCTTCCAGTTATCATCCATGCCCGGGAAGCGACCGCCGACACGCTGGAAATTCTCGCAAATTTCAAAGATGTGCGCGGGGTTCTGCACTGCTTCTCCGGTTCAGCTGAAACGGCAAAAATCGTGACCGGATGGAGCTTTTATATCGGTTTTACCGGTGTTCTGACCTTCAAAAACGCAAGGCAGCCGGTTGAAGCCTGCGCCGAAGTCCCGATGGATAAGCTGCTTTTGGAAACCGACTGCCCGTATATGGCCCCCATCCCCTGGCGCGGAAAGCGGAGCTGTTCTCCGATGATTCAGTCGACTGCCGAACGGATGGCAGAAATCAAAGGCGTCTCTCCCCAGCAGATGATCGACATTGCCGCAGAAAACGCCAGTCGTCTGTTTGGCGTAGAATAAGCCGTTTTTGGGAAAAAACTGTCAAATATACGCAAATTCCCTTGTATTTCAGCAGATGTTTTGTTATAATAAAATATATGGTTTGTGACAGCATGCTGCTGAAAAAGGAGGGAGCAGAAGATGGATATTAAAACCGGAAACGGGACTTTTTCGTTCCGGTGCCTGTCCGCCGGCTATTTTGTCGGAAAGCCAGGCTGGGTCTATCCGCGTGACCATGCCGGCAGTTTCAAACTGATCTACATGCTGCACGGAGAACTGAACATTCAGGAAGGGCTCTCCCCCTTTCATCTCCAGCCGGGCGATCTGCTGCTGCTTTCCTCCGCGCTTCCCCGCTTCGGGATGGCACCAACTGATAAAAAGGTATCTTTCTACTGGACAGAGTTTGAGCTGAGCGACCCGGACGCGCTGGGTTTACAGGTTTCCTGCAAGGTGAGTACGGAAAACAGGCAGATCTCCAATCTTTTTGGGCATCTGCTTTTGATGAAGGAAAGCTACCCGGAGGACGCCGTCAATTTTGCGGCACTGCTGCTGATGTCGGAAACGGCGGCCGTGCAGCGCAACGCGGCTGTGCGCTGCCCGCGGGTTTTACAGAATATCACCGAGTGGATCAGGAAAAACATCAATACTCCGTTGACTGCGTCGGAGGTCGGCGAACATTTTTCCTACAACGCGGATTATCTGACCTCGCTGTTTAAGGAATATTTCGGCATCGGCCTGAAAGAGTATATCAACGATCTGAAACTTAAAAAGGCGGAAGAATATCTCAAGACCACCGACTGTCCGATTAAAGAGATCGCGGCAATGCTGGGGTTTGCCAGTGCCAATCAATTTATTAAATATTTCAGCTACCACCGCGGAATCTCTCCCCAACGTTACCGGCAGCGTTATTATAACCAGAAGATGTGAGAAAAAAGGACAAAGGTTTGTCAATCATTTTCCAAAGGAAAACGGTTGACACCCTTGTCCTTTTCTGGTATAATATCTCATGTTGTGACGCGCGTTTATGTGTCACACATCCTTGCTCCGGTAAACTGCCGGGGCCGTAAAGACCAAAAGGAGGTGCTCATATCATGGCAAAACTGAATGAAAACTACGAGGCAGTCGTTATCTTCAGCATGAAGCAGGGTGAAGAGTCCATCAAGGAGTCGGTTGAGAAGTTCGCAGCGCTGATCCGTGACAACGGTACGCTGGAGTCTGTCGACGAATGGGGCAAAAGAGCTCTTGCTTACGAAATCAACGATGAAGCCGAGGGCTACTACGTCCTGTACAACTTCAACAGCGTTCCTTCCTTCCCCCACGAGCTGGAGAGAAGACTGAGAATTGCTGACGGCGTTCTGCGTTCTCTGGTTGTAACCAGAGTCTGATTCGGAGGGACCTCGGATGTTAAACCGCATTATTTTAATGGGCAGACTTGTTGCCGACCCGGAGCTCAAACAGACCCCGAACGGCATTTCCGTTGCGACTTTTCGTCTGGCTGTTGACCGCAACTACCAGAGCAAGAACAGCAACGAACGTCAGTGCGATTTCATCAACTGTGTCGCATGGCGTCAGACCGGTGAATTTATCTCCCGTTATTTTTCCAAAGGCCGTATGATTGCCGTCGAAGGCAGTTTACAGACCAGAAGTTACGAAGATAAAACCGGTGCGAAACGTACTGCTTATGAAGTTGTTGTCGATCAGGCATATTTTGCTGATTCCAAATCGGGCGGTTCTCAGGGTGGCAGCACCTTTGCAGAACCTTCTTATGGCAGCAATCCGATGCCTTCTTCGCAGCCTGCTCCCCGCTTTGATGAACCTCAGCGCGGACAGAGCCTGTCGGTCGGCAATTTTGGCGGTTTTGAAGAACTGGACACCGATGACGGTGACCTGCCCTTCTGATTTTGTTTGATTTCGAAAAATTTGCTGAAAGGAGCTCAGTTTCATGGAAAGAAACAACCGCGGCAGAAAGCCTCGCAGAAAAGTCTGCGCTTTCTGTGTTGATAAAGTCGAGAACATTGATTACAAGACCATCGGCAAATACAGCCGTAAAGTCCTGTCTGAGAGAGCAAAAATCATTCCCAGACGTGTAACCGGCACCTGCGCAAGACATCAGCGTCAGCTGACTGTTGCTGTCAAACGTGCTCGGATCATTGCTCTGATCCCCTTTGTCAACGATTGATTGCAATGAACATAACCCCTCAGGTTTTGGCCTGAGGGGTTTCGTGTTTATATCTGTCTCTGTAAAAATCACCGGCTGCGTCAACAGCCGGTGATTTTTGTATTCAACGAATAGATTTTGCGTACTCCTTCGGGGACATCTGGAATTCCCGCTTAAATTCGGTCGACAGATAGGTCGGGCTGCAATACCCCAGAATATCCGAAATCTGCGCAATCGAATACCGCCCCTCGGCAATCATGTCCTTGACCTTTTCCAGTCGCACCAGACGCACATATTCCGAAATGCTCCGCCCCACCTTGTGTTTGAACAGACTGGACAGATAGGATGGCGACAAATTCAGCTGCCCGGCAAGATCAGGGAGACTGATCCGTGCAGTGATGTTTTGATGGATCAGCTGGATACACTCGCTGATATACGGATTATCAACCGACACCCTGAGACGGTTGGGAATATGCGTGATCACCGTATCTGCATGAACATTCCGGGTGACAGTAATCAGCAGTTTTCCCAGGTCACAGACGATCATATCATCCGCGTAAATTTCTCCATCCCGATCTTCCCGGACAATCTCCTGAATGATCCGCATACAGCCTTCATCGGCATAAACCGGCCGGTTGGAAATCATATCGGAATGCACAATCTCCCCGTCAAATGTCACATTCAGAAAGCTGACACTCCCCTTTCCATCAGCCCGCTGAATATGGGTATGATGTGGCGCAAAAAAGATCATCTGCCCCTGATGGAGGTCATAGCTCTTTCCGTCGATTTCACAAATCAGGCTGCCCTTTTGCAGATAGATGAACTCCCAGAAAGGATGTTCCTCACTGCGCATCGAATAGTTTTCATCCTTTTCCTGAAACATAACCGCGTACAACGTGCGGACATTGATGCTCGGGATAAAACCATTTCCGGTCAGTGCCGTCGTGATCGGGATAACCCGCCGTTCACTCCTGCTGTACAACCGGTAAGAGAGCCGGCACTCATACGGCAGAACGCAAAAATCCACACCGCCAAAAATCTCAACCATCTGATCCAGCAAAAATTTATGAATCACACCGTCTTCCGAACGGATAAATAAAATCCCTACCCCGCAAATCGGTTCAAGCAGTACATTCTGTTCATATCGCCACAGCGTTGATGTGATCCGAATATCATCCTCATGCAGAACCGCCCGCGCATCTGAAAAACCGGCAGTCGTTCCGGCAAGCACACCAAACATCCGAAAGTTTACAGCATTGATCTCTTTTAACAGCATGGTTATCCCACCTTTTTGTAATCCAGACCGCGGTTTGATAAATTTGCAATCGGCAACAGATGAATACATAATTCTATTATTTTAAGCCAACGCATAAAACAGCTAATTCATTAAAAATTGTCTCTCACCGCATTCAGTCTGTTATCTTTTCCGTCCATTTATTTAACGGAAAAGAAGAATACTGGTAAAATTTTATTATGATTATATACTATCCTATTTTGGCTGTCATGTCAACCACTTTTTTTCAAAAACGCATATTCATACATTCCTATCCTGCCCTATCCATACCGGCTGCCGCAATCGGAACCGACACATCCGGTTCCCTGCGGGAAGAAAACAGCAAATCGGTTACACCCGAAAGAACAGGGGCAAACAGCACGCTGCCCAGAATAAACAGCATATCTTCCAGCCCGAGCGGTACCGTCTCCAGCACCGCTGCAAGCGGCGGAAACCATACCGACATCGCCATCACTGCAACCGATACACATACCGCTCCAATCAGCCGGATGTTGCCCAATGGGTTCATCTTCCAGATACTGACCCGCTCACTCCGGCACTCAAAAACATGGAACAGCTGACAGGAAACCAGTGTGACAAATGCCGCTGTCCGCGCAGTCGCCAAATCTGTTCCAAGGAAATGGCTGAAAACAAACAGGGTCGTCAATCCGATCAGGCATCCCCGAAACAAAATTTTTCCCAACAGCCCTCCGGCAAAGATACTCTCCCCAGCATTTCTGGGTGGGCGGTCCATCAGTCCTTTTTCGGCCGGTTCCAGCCCCAGTGCAATGGCAGGCAATCCATCGGTCACCAGATTGACAATCAGAATGTGTATCGGCATCAGAACGACCGGCATCCCCATCATAATTCCCAGGAACATCGTCAATACCTCACCAATGTTGCAGGAAAGCAGATAGCGGATAAACCCCCGGATATTCTGGTAAATCGCCCGCCCTTCTTCGACAGCTGCAACCAGTGTCGCGAAGTTGTCGTCCATCAGCACCAGATCGGACGCCTCACGGGTCACATCCGTCCCGCCAAGCCCCATCGACACGCCGATATCTGCTTCCCGCACAGCCGGTGCGTCATTGACGCCATCTCCTGTCATCGCGGTGATATGCCCTGCTGCACGCAGGGCGCGGACGATCATCAGCTTATGACGAGGGGAAACACGGGCAAACACCGTCGTTTTCATGATTGCACGAAGACGTTCTTCCTCGCCCAGCTGGTCCAGTTCTGCGCCGGTCAGAATCCCGTCCCCTTCATGCCAGATGCCGGTCTGTGCAGCGATTGCGCGGGCAGTCAACTGATGGTCACCAGTGATCATCACCGGACGGATTCCAGCCTTACGGCAGAGCCGCACCGCCTCCCGCACCTCTTTTCTGGGCGGGTCAATCATTCCGGCCAATCCAAGAAAGGTCATCCCCTGCTCAGCATTCTCTCCTGCCGATTCTCCGTCCGGCAAAGACCGAATAGCTGCTGCAAGCACCCGGAGGCCGGACGCCGCCATCTTTTCGGTTGCAGCGGTGACCTCCCGGCGCATTTTCTGATCAAGTGCCACGACCTGGCCGCCCAGCTGGATATGGCTGCACCGGGACAGCAGGCAGTCACAGCCGCCTTTGCAGAACAGCAGACGCCCTTCGCCCGACCTGACGATCACCGACATCCGTTTGCGGATGGAATCAAACGGGACTTCCCCGACGCGGCGATATTCTTCCGCCAGCGTCCGCCGCTGCAATCCCACACCTGCCGCTGCTGTACAAAGGGCTGTTTCGGTCGGGTCACCGGTATAACCGCCGTCCTTTCCCTCGATGACATCGCTGCAAAGTGAAAATACCGTCAGTGCCATCCTGCCTGCCGGCTCCTTGACCGGATCATCCGGCTTCCCATGACGGGAAAAACCGGAACTGCCTTCCCCTGCTTCCCAGAAATCACCTGACAGCCACAGGGCACTGACTGTCATCCGGTTGGTGGTCAGCGTACCGGTCTTGTCGGTACAGATCACATCGGCACATCCGAGCGTCTCCACCGCCGACAGCTTGCGCAGCAGCGCATTGCGGGAAACCATCCGCCGCACTGCCAGCGCTAAACTGATTGTGACAATCGCCGGCAGCCCTTCGGGAACGGCCGCAACAGCCAGACTGATACCGGTCATCAGCATGTTGCGCAGGTCTTCTCCCCGCAGCACCCCTGCGGCCGAAACCAGCGCACAGATCACCAGGCAGCCAATCGCAATATATTTGCCCAGCTGGTCCAACTTTTTTTGCAGCGGCGTCTGTTCATCGGGGATTTCTGCCAGCATCCCGGCAATCCTTCCCATCTGAGTGGACATTCCGATTGCACAGACCCGCGCCATCCCAGAGCCTGCGACCGCTGTTGTCCCCATATAGACCATATCCTTGCGGTCGGGCAGGTTTTCGGGCGGTGTGCTCCCCTGAAACGAGATCTTGCCGCAGGCGACCGATTCTCCGGTCAGCATCGACTCATCCGCCGCCAGTCCCGCCGATTCGAGTACCACCGCGTCAGCCGGAATCCGGTCGCCCGCCTCCAGCTGGATGATATCATCCGGCACCAGTTCCGTTGCGGCAATCGCGGTCAGCTCCCCGTCCCGCCAGACCCGCGCTTTGGGTGCGGCCATTCCCCGCAGCGCATCCAGCGTCTTTTCCGCCCTGTACTCCTGTACAAAGCTCATCACGCCGTTTAAGAATACGATGACGGCAATTGTCAGCGCTTCCGCGTATTCGCCTGTCAGGACGCTGATCACCGTCCCACCCAGCAGCACCAGCGTCAGAAAATCCTTGAACTGGCTGACAAAGACGGCAAAGGGATGCACCTTTTTCCCCTCGGCCAGCCGGTTTTCGCCATATTGCTTCTGTCTCTCAGCGACCTCCCGGCCGGTCAGTCCGCCGGGCTGTTCCATCATCCGACTCATTGTCTCCCACCATCCTTCCGCTATCCCATGTGTATGCTGGTCGGACGGGGTTTAGATATCCAAAATCGCAAAATCTCCTGCCAACAGAGCAAAAAAACATCCTGTACAGAGGATTTCCACCGTACAGGATGTGATACTGTCGATCCGATATAGTTTGCGGCTATCCATAGATAACACGAAAAAACGTATAACCAATGCAGACAAGGGAGCGCAGATTCTTAGAAAAATAACCTAAACTCCGCACAATCTGCCCGGCGCGTTCGCTATGGCTGTTATTTTCACAACCGAGCGAATCGGAACGTGAGCGACCGATGCGAACTAGGAAGCGCAGGCACTGCGCCTAGATGACCAGGCCGCCGTTGACTGCCAGCACCTGGCCGGTGATAAACCCGGCCTGGTCGGAAGCAAGATAATACAGCGCATTGGCGACGTCCGCTGGCTGACCCAGCCGCATCAGCGGCGTCTCTTCCTTCAGCCCTTCCAGCGTCTGCTCATCCAGCTCCCGGTTCATCTCGGTCATAATGACACCGGGTGCCACGCAGTTGACCCGGATACCGGACGGCCCGAGTTCCTTGGCAAGTGCCTTGGTAAAGGCGATCACAGCCCCTTTTGCCGCCGAATAAGCGACCTCACAGGACGCGCCGACCTGTCCCCACATCGAAGATACATTCAGGATGACCCCGCCTTCATGACGGCGGACCATCTCCCGCGCCGCGAGCTGGGAGCAGTAAAAGGTTCCCCTGACCGATGTGTCAAAAACCGTGTCCCACTCGGGAATGCTGATGTCGGTAAACAGCCCGATGTTGGCGACCGCCGCATTGTTGATCAGCACATCCACCCGGCCAAACGCCCGGTGGGCCTCTTCAAACAGCTTTCCAACCTGTTCATGGTCACAGACGTCGGCTGTCACGGCAATCGCCGAACCGGGACGGACCGCGTTATATTCTGCCGCCGCCTGGCGGATACGCTCGGGATGGCGGGCGTTGAGGACAACATGATCCCCCTTCTCCCAGAACAGACGGGCGGTCTGCTCACCGATGCCGCGGCCTGAACCGGTAATCAAAACAGTGCGGCTCATTTGGATACAATCTGATAGCCGTTCTGCGCAAGCAGCTGTTTGACTTCTTCCGCATGTGCCTTATTTCTGGTCTCCATCTGAAGGCTGAGGAAACAGGAATTGATATCCATATCAATATCGCTTCTGGTGTGACGGACCGAGATGATGTTTGCACCGGTCGAAGCGATGATATCGCTGACAATCGTCAGTTCGCCCGGCTTGTCTGCCAGCGCGATTGTCACATCCAGCAGCCGGCCTTCCATCAGCAGGCCTCTGGAAATGACGCGGGACAGGATATTGACGTCAATATTGCCGCCCGAAACAACACAGACAACCTTTTTGCCTTTCACGTCGATCTTGCCGAACATGCAGGCCGCGACCGAAACCGCTCCGGCACCTTCCGAAACCATCTTCTGCTGTTCGATCATCGCGAGGATAGCCGTTGCAATCTCGTCATCGGTGACGGTGACGATCTCATCGACATACTTTTCGCACAGCTGATAAGTCAGATCGCCCGGATGCTTGACCGCGATACCGTCTGCAAAGGTGGATACGCTGTCCAGTGTCAGCTGCTCGTGCTCCCGGATGGAATTGTACATCGAAGGAGCACCTGCTGCCTGGACACCGTATACCTTAACACGGGGATTCAGCGACTTGACCGCAAACGCCACGCCGGAAATCAGCCCACCGCCGCCAACCGGCACGACTACCGCGTCGACATCGGCCATATCGGTCAGAATCTCCAGGCCAATCGTTCCCTGACCAGCGATGACATCCTCATCGTCATACGGATGGATAAAGGTCTTGCCGGTTTCCTTCTGGATTTCAACCGCGCGGGCATATGCGTCATCATAAACACCCTTGACCAGCACGACCTCGGCACCGTAGCTCTTGGTCGCCTCAACCTTGGAGATCGGCGCACCGGCAGGAATGCAGATGGTCGCCTGGATCCCGTTGGCTTTTGCCGCCAGCGCGACGCCCTGGGCATGGTTGCCGGCCGAACAGGCGATCACACCTGCGTCCTTTTCCTGCTGCGAAAGCTGGGACATCTTATAATAAGCACCGCGGACCTTGAACGAACCGGTCACCTGCAAATTTTCCGGCTTCAGATAGAGTTCACAGCCGGGGCAGAGTTTCGGCGCCGCAACCAGTTCGGTCGGATGCAGGACCTTTTTCAGGATAAAAGACGCCTGATAAACCTTATCGAGTGAAAACATATTCATTTCCCTTTCTCATTCTGAAATCTCACCCACGGGTTGTTCAAAAGGACGGCTCGGGGGAATCCATATTTCATTGACAGTGCCGTGCTTTCAGGAAACCGTCATCGCCATTGCACCGGTGCGGATCATTTCCAGCACGCCAAACGGTTTCAGCATTTCGACAAACGAATTCAGCTGCCGCATATCGCCCGACAGTTCCAATGCCATTGCATCCTGTCCAACCTGCAAAACGCTTGCGTGAAAAGCGTTCGCAATCGCAATCAGCTGGGCGCCGCTCTCCTCATTTTTCCTGACCTTGATCATCATATGTTCCCGCAGGATGACCTTGTCCGCATCCAGGATCTCGACTGACACAACGTCATACAGCTTATCCAGCTGCTTTTCGACCTGCCGCGCAATCCGGTTGTCGCCCCGCACGACAATAAAAATCTGAGATACCTCCGGGTCGAGGTTCTGGGCAGCGACAATGCTCTGGATATTGAAGAAACGGCGGCTGAACAGCGCACAAACGCGCTGCAGAAGGCCAGGGCAGTTGTGGGCGGTAACTTTTACCAGAATATCTTTTTCCATCTTGTTCCCTCCTCAAATCGACAGCATCGGTTCTTCGACGGACTTTCCGCCCGGAACCATCGGCAGGACGTTGATATCCTTATCAATCAGGCAGTTGACCAGCACCGGTTCGCCTGCTGCAATCGCTGCTTCCAGCACGGGACGGATATCTTCCCGTTTTGCAATGGTCATTGCCTTAACCCCAAAGCCCTGTGCAAGCAGTTCATAGTTGGTCTTTTTCTCCAGCGTCGTCTGGGAGAAACGCTTGCCGTAAAACAGCCGCTGCCACTGACGGACCATGCCGAGCACACCGTTGTTGAAGATCAGCTCAATCACCGGGATATTATACCGGGCGGCAGTTGCCAGCTCGTTGCAGTTCATATGGAAGGACCCATCGCCTGCCGCGTTGACGACAATGCTGTCCGGGTTGCCCAGCTGGGTACCGATCGCCGCACCCAAGCCAAAGCCCATCGTCCCCAGACCGCCGGAGGTGATCATCTGACGGGGATGACGGAAGGTGAAGTACTGGGCCGCCCACATCTGATGCTGTCCGACCTCAGTGGTGACAATTGCTTCGCCGCCGGTCAGATCATACAACGTTTCAAAAACTTCCTTGGGGGTAACACCGTCCTCGGTCATCGGCTGCTGCGCCAGCGGGAATTCGGTCTTCCAGGCACCGACCTGTCCCATCCAAGCTGCATGGTGCATATCGGGGAGCGCTTCGCACAGTGCCGAAAGGATCGCCTTTGCGTCCCCTTTCAGGCGGATATTAACCTCCACGTTCTTATTGAATTCAGCCGGGTCAATGTCAATCTGCAAAATCTTGCAATTTTTGCCGAATGTCCCGGTATCGCAGGTAACGCGGTCAGAAAAACGGGTGCCGACCGCGATCAGCAGGTCGCAGTCACGGATGCAGTTGGACGCGGTCTTGGTCCCATGCATGCCCAGCATCCCGATATACCGTTCACTGCGCTGGTCGAAACCGCCCTGGCACATCAGCGAACAGGAGACCGGCGCGTCCACCTTTTCAACAAACTGCGCCAGTTCTTCCGCCGCTTCCGCACCGATCACACCGCCGCCGGCATAGATAAACGGGCGTTCGCTTTCCTTAATCATCTCAACCGCCTTTAAGAACCATCCGTGATCCGGCATCGGCGGCTGTTCAATCGGGGCCGGCTGTACAGGCGTATATTCACAGCTCTGGGCGGTGATATCCTTCGGCACGTCGATCAGGACCGGGCCTTTACGACCGGTCTGGGCGATGCGGAACGCCTCCCGGATAATCCCGGCGAGGTCTTCCACCCGGCGGACCAGGAAGTTATGCTTGGTAACCGGCATCGTCACACCGGTGATATCCACCTCCTGGAAGGAGTCCAGGCCCAGCTGGGGGCTGGTGACGTTGCCAGTGATCGCAACAACCGGAACCGAATCCATATACGCAGTCGCAATACCGGTCACCAGGTTGGTTGCGCCGGGTCCGCTGGTCGCAAGACATACCCCAACCCGTCCGGTCGAACGGGCATATCCGTCAGCAGCATGGGCCGCGCCCTGTTCATGAGAGGTCAGCACATGGCGAATCTCCGGGCATTTATACAGCGCGTCATAAATATTCAGCACTGCGCCGCCCGGATAACCGAAAATCGTATCCACCTTCTGTTCCAGAAGGCACTGCAAGATAATTTCTGAACCTGTCAACAGCATCTGTTCAACATCCTTTCTCTTCTCTGCGGTAAACTCCTCAAAACCGCGTCCGGGTATCTTTGACGAAAATAAAAAGGCTTTCATCTCCTTCTCCAAAGAGATGAAAGCCTCCGGCTTCCACGGTACCACTCCTGTTGCCATGCCCGCCGGCATGGCCGCTCATCACGCATCCAGCAATGCGCTTTCCCATAACGGAGGATTCCGAACCCGCTTACTCGTTTCCTTTCAGAGGCCTGCTCAAGGGGGATAGAATCATTTCATCCTTACGCCGCCTTACACCAGCCGGCAGCTCTCTGCGGTAAATTTGAAAGTTCGTCCCTATCATCGCATTTAAATATTTATATACTATTATATGCGAAATCCGACAGGATGTCAAGACCCATTCCTACGAAAAGTTTTCCCCCTGTCCAGCCATTTTCCACATCAATGACGTATCCCCTGTCCCGGCATCTGAATCCAGCCCTTCGCCTGCGGAGAAGCGGCAATATTCTGACAGAGGGAGGCCGCCATCACCGCATTTTTGCCATACCGCCCGCGCAGCTGTTCAACCGTCCTGAACAGCCGTTCCCGCCGCTCGTCTGCCTGTGGGCAGCCAAACAGCGAGGTCTGGACCGCCTGTCCCTGCGGACAGAGACTGATCGCCCGCACTGTCACCGCCCGCACCGGACAGCTCCAGTCGTATTTCCCGATAAACAACCGGTGAGCCGCCCTTGCGACCGACAGCGGAGACAGCACCGGAGCTGGCGTCTGACACTGAAACTCAACATATCCCATCGACTGGTCCCGTACCCCGACCGCTACCCCTTCCGCTGCCATCCCGGCGAGGTTCAGACGGTGGCTGACGTCCTGCGCCAGATGATAGATCAACAGCCAGACCTCATCATTATTCACCAGGTCTCTGGTCGCCGTCATCCCATGTCCGATGCTTTTGATTGGGTCGCGCCATCCAAGCGGCATAACCGGGGAACTGTCCTCTCCCGCCGCGTATCCGCACAGCAGTGCCCCGCCTTTGCCCACAGCACGGCTGACAGCGTCCCGGTCAGCTGTGGCGAGCTGACCGATGGTGCGAATCCCAAACTTTACCAGCCGCCGTTCAGTCGCCGGGCCAACGCCCCAGAGTGTCCCGACCGGAAGCGGCCAGAGTTTCTGACGGAAATCCTGTTCAGAAATCACGGTGACAGCGTCCGGCTTTTTCAGGTCAGAACCAATCTTTGCAAAGATCTTATTGAAACTGACCCCGATAGACACGGTTATCCCGAGCTTTTCCCGAATCTCCATCCGAATCTTTTCCGCGATCTCCTCTCCATTCCCAAACAGCCTTGTGCTTCCGGTCACATCCAGCCAGCATTCATCCAGCCCATACGGCTCCACCAGATCAGTATACCGGGCATAAATCTTTCTTGCCGCCCTTGAGAAGGCGAGGTAAGCGTCAAAATGGGGTGACACCTCCACCAGCCCCGGACACTTTTCGCGTGCCTGCCAGATTGGTTCGCCGGTCACAATCCCACATGCTTTAGCCTCCATCGACTTTGCCAGCACGATACCATGACGCTCCGCCCGTGCACCGCAAACGATCATCGGTTTCCCGGCAAGGGCTGGGTCCAGTTTCTGTTCGATACTGGCGTAACAGTTGTTCATATCGGAATGCAGGATAATCCGGCCGCTCATCAGAATCCCTCCCGGCAACACTTCAAACTGGTTATCCAGAAATTCGAATATTCGTTCAGCCTTCAGGATACCACAATTGCGATCAAAAGTCAACGGATTTTGGAAAATTTGTTCTTCCAGTTTTTGGGCGCAAAACAGCACAAGGGAGGCAATGGTCTGTTCCACTGCCTCCCTGTAAAAAACCGGATATTTCTCCCCGCGGCTTGCCGCGCTGTGTTCAAAGTTTATTCGTTTGCTGCGTCTTTGACAATGGCGTCCCACTCATCAACGTCACGGGTATTGATTTGATACTCCGCCTGAATATAGCAACCGGCTTCTGTCTGATCGCTTCCTGCAATCTGGACGCTGATGGTCAGCAGGGTATGTTCACCTACATTCCATTCCTCATATGCCGAGGTCATTTCACCGCTTTTGAGTGCGTCTGCTGCTCCATCGGCCGTCAGCCGGTTATCTATTCCAGGATAAGTTGACGGTTCTCCATACTGCTGTTGAGCCGCTTCAACAAGGTCGACCGCCAGCTGAATCATCTTGTCCTGTTGTGTTCCCTCCGTATCAGAGAAGATAAAACTTTGACCATACAAAACATCTTCGTCATAGGTAATATCATACATCAGCATCGGTTCAAAGGAACTCCCGACAATCTCTCTTGGGGTACTGATATCCCAGCACCCCATAAAGTCTTTGTTTTCGCTGACATCATCCGCAGACAGTCCGAGCCCTTCCAGCACCGCGTCCTGTTTATGCCCATACAGGCTTTCCAGTGCCGACACCTCGGCGTCACTCAACAGTCCTTCCTGCGCCGACGGCTGTTTCTGTTCACAGCCCGCAGTCAACAGAACCGCTCCGGCAATTCCCAGTGTCAGCAGCAATTTCGGCAAAGTTTTTTTCATCGTACTCACCTCTTCTGCAATTCCTGATATCAATAGATTTTGTATCATGCAGCGCATGTTTACGTCTGTGCACCGGAACCACCCCTTTGCCTGCTCAAAATTACCGGCTCAGTTCCGCCTCAAAGAAACCGTCCCGCAAAGTGGCATATACCGTCAGTTCAACCCAATCCCCGTCTTCCAGGAACAGTGTTTCCTCGTTGCCATTCACCGGAACGCGATAGATGCCGTCGATCGTTTGCAGATAAACATACGAATTGCCTTCAATCACAGCTGTTTCGACCGGAGCACTCAGCCGGACCGATACCGCTTCAGCCTCTTGCTGGACCGAACCAGCCCCATCAGCACCGTACCTTTCGACAAACTCCTTCCAGGTGTCTTCAACGGTATCCGCCGCGACAACCTTGGTATAATCCTGCAAATCGACCATCGCGTATTTTTTGATCAGCGCGCCGTCATCCACCAGTGCCATAATATAGACCGGTTTGCCATTGACATTGACCAGGCTGGGGAAAGAAGCCCGATAGCCAAAGTTCATAACCAGGCCTTCCGCCGCAGTCTTGGCGGAATATTCTTCCGCGCCGTAGATATCGTAGCGGCGAATCTGTCCGGTATGCTCGTCGCAGAGGATAAACGCGATGTTGGATTCATCGCTCGCGGCAGAGGTGATACCAGTGAAAGCGTTCAGGTTTTCACCTACGACCTTATACCCATAATCGTCGGTACAGGTGTACACACCGGTCTTGGCCAGTCTCGAATTCCAGAAACCATTTCCATACAGGCCTGCGTAGTTGACCAGCCGGATCATATCATCTGCCGGGAAAACGATGCTGACCCAATCAGGCGCATCGGCAGCCGCATACCGGGTCGTCTTGCCGGTAACCGCGTCACAGACCAGCACGCCATTTGGCACCGGGCATCCGGTCAGCCCGACACGGAATTCATAAGTCGTTGCAATCCAGTAAGGGTTGCCGTCATTGTCCACTTCAAAATGCACATTGTCAAAATAGACGGTCGGGCAGCTGAATTGCAGATGACGATAGATATTTTCATTAAAATAGGCGGTATCCGAATAGTGGATCGGTTCCGGGAATTCGATATATTCGCTGCTTCCGTCCACCGGGTCGACAGAAACATATCCCGGGATACCTTCGCCGCGGCGGTTAAGCCATTTCCAGAAGCCGCCGTAGCCCATTGTCGCGACCTTTTTTGCCTGCCCATTGACCGTCGTCGTCATAAACTGTCCCAGTTCGTACTGGGTCGCCAGCGTCCCCAGCGAACCAATCTGACGCTTGCCCATCGCGGCAGCAGTTGTCGTATCCATGATCGCGATATCGGTAATCTTACCGTTTTCAACGACCTGCACTTCGGTCGAGAAATCGCCAACTGTAATCCGTTCCTCGCCTGCTTTTGCGTACCGGGACGCATTGAACAGCGGGCCGGAAAAGAAATTGATCACGAAAAAGACGACAACCAGTACCCCAGCAGCCGCAAACCCGAGATATCCCCTGCGGGTAGGACGGCCGTCCACCGTCAGCGTACGGAAACTGAAAATCAGCCGCAGCACGCCGTACACAACCAGCAGAAAAATCAGTGTCCACCAGGCAGATGGGTCATGGATATTGATTGCGGGCGGCGCGTAATAATACAGTGCGCCTCCTGCCAGCAATGTCAGTACAACCGGCATTACTGTACGAAAAATCTTACTTTTTGTCATACAAATATTCCTCCCTTTGGTTCTACCTTAATCATATTGAAATTATTGGCAAAATGCAAGAGGGTTTACAAAATCTAAGAGAAAAACGACAAAATCTATAGGCCGACAGCAAAAATGAAAAAGTCCCCCGGCCAAAAGCCGAAGGACCATATCTTAAACTATCAGTTCAGTTTCAGATCGCCATCTTTAATCCAGCCCGCTTTTCTGAACAGCTTGCCAATCGCCCAGCAGAGCAGTGCAGGCAGCACAATGCTGATCAGAAGCAGCCCAGCCCAGTCAAACACAGTAATCGACGCTTTAACACCGTTGGCCACATCGTTGACCCAGCCGGTGTAGACGCCGATCTGCCCGACAAAGCCACAGGTACCCATGCCCGACGAAATCGCGGCTCCGTTCATCTCAAGGCCAAATACACAGGTAGCGATTGGGCCGGTAATTGCAGAGGCAATAATTGGCGGAATCCAGATGCGGGGATTTTTCAGGATATTCCCCATCTGAAGCATGGATGTACCAATTCCCTGGGAAACCAGTCCGCCAACGCCGTTTTCTTTCCAGCTCATCACCGCAAAACCAACCATCTGGGCACAGCATCCGGCGACAGCCGCTCCGCCCGCCAGCCCGGTCAGACTGAGGCTTGCACAAATAGCAGCCGACGAGATCGGCAGTGTCAGCGCAATACCGACCAGTACCGAAATCAGAATGCCCATCCAGAAAGGCTGCTGGGTAGTTGCCCAGCGGATGATTTCACCCAGCGCGCTGGCTGCCGTACCAATCGCCGGTGCAATCAACATCGACAGCCCGCATCCCACCAGAATCGTGACACAGGGCGTCACCAGAATATCAATTTTGGTTTCCTTGGATACCACTTTGCCCAGTTCTGCTGCAACAATCGCAATGACCAGCACCGACAGCGGCCCGCCTGCGCCGCCCAATGCGTTTGCAGAATATCCGACCGCAGCCAGCGAAAACAGTACCAGCGGCGGGCATTTCAGCGCATATCCAATTGCAATCGCCATCGCGCATCCGCTTACACTGTTGCCAAAGCCGCCGATTGTCTGCAATACCTCGATATGCAGCTGCTGCCCCAACGTGGAAAGGATCGTCCCGACCAGCAGAGAAGCAAACAAGCCCTGCGCCATTGCCCCCAACGCATCAATACCATACCGTTTCCACGAAATTTCGATGTCTTTTCTTTTCAGAAAAGCCCCTACCTTCGCCATCAACAACACCCTTTCATTTGTGCTGTTGACATTATACCATACAGGTGTCTTGACAGATAGCGGTAAAATAACAGAACGTTGCAAACATTTTAACCTTTTTTTGGATAATTTCTGAACGGTCAGTTCTGTTTTCGCACAATATTGTATTCATCTCCAAATTTGAAAAATGGGCAGTTGACAGTCTGTCCCGTCAGACTTCTTTCGTAATCATCCATATCCATCGCCACATCCAGCACACACTCATAGCTGTCTGTTTCATCATTATATTCATAGTTCATGCACACTTCACAGGGATTGCTGACACCCATTTCAAGTCCTCCTGGCCAAATAAAATCCAACAAGCTCAAATAGAAAACCCCATACTCACGACAAATGCCGTAAATACGGGGTTTTAATGGCTGCTCCTGTCAGGCTC
>DCTE01000081.1:0-2331 GCA_002329405.1 Ruminococcaceae bacterium UBA1448
CCCCGTCAAACTCGTCCCCGAGCCGGCCGCGCATATACTCGGCCAGATAACACCCTTCACATTCGCGCTCCAGCTCCATTGCCCGCAGTTCCGCCTCGGACGAATGCCCGGCAGCCTGCGCGGCGAACTTGCGCCATCTTTTTTCCATCAACGCCCTGCCCGCACTGTCCAGCCTNNTGCACGGCCACCCGCCGCTCAGTTCCAGTGCCATGCTCAGTATCCGGTGGATGGCAAGGTCAGGATATCTCCGAATCGGCGAGGTGAAATGAGCATAGTCATCCAGCACCAGCCCATAATGTCCAATCGGCCGGTCGTCATAAGCCGCCTTCATCATCGTTCGCAGTACCTGCCGGTTGAGCAGCAGCTCAAACCCGCTGCCCTTCCCCATCTCGAGCACCTCCCGCAGCGCGGCCGCCGGCATGTCGCTGGTAATCCGGCTGCTGTCCAGCCCGACCGCCCGCATAACCGCCCCCAGCGTCTCAAGTTTTTTAGCGTCCGGCTTCTGGTGGATGCGGTAGACGAACGGAATCCCCAGCATTTTCCCCAGCCGGGCGGCCGATTCACCCGCCAGCAGCATAAATTCTTCGATCATCCCTTCGGCCCTTCCGCGCTGGCGGGGCCTAACACCGCAGCACTTCCCGTCCGCACCGATGGTCAGCGCGACCTCACCCGTTTCGATCTCCGGGACGCCGCGGGCGGCGCGGATACCGGCGCGCAGGCTGGNNGAGCCGGTCCATCAGCAACAGCTGCTCACGGACATCCGCGTATTTTTGTTCGATCACCTCGTCGGCATTCCCCGCGAGCAGCCGGTTGACCTCGGCATACACTCCCCGGACCCGTGAGCGGATGACTGTCTTGTCAAAGCGGTAATCGACCAGCCGCCCCTCCTCGTCCAGCAGCATCGAGCAGGAAAACGCCAGCCTGTCCACCCCCGGATGGAGCGAGCAGGCCCCGTTGGACAGCGACCGCGGGAGCATCGGGACGACCTGATTGGCGTAGTAGATGCTGGTACCCCGCCGGAAAGCCTCCCGGTCGATACTGCCGCCGGGCGCGACATAGGCGGAGACATCGGCGATATGGACCCCGAGATGGTACAACTCCCCGTCAAAGGACAGGCTGACCGCGTCGTCAAGGTCTTTAGCCTCCGCGCCGTCGATTGTAAACAGTATCATTTCCCGCAGGTCAACCCTGTTCTGCTCCATCTTCAGCTGTTCATCAGCCAGCAGGTGTCCAGCTTTCCATTCAGCCTCGCGCTCAACCTCTTCCGGGAAGAAGGGCAGCACCCCTTCTGCCGCGAGCATGGAAGCGGCGCAGTTAGCGGCAAGGTCCCCGCTGCCGAACCGCTGGACGACCTCACCCGCCAGCCGGAAGCTGCCGGGGTTTCGGATGACGCGGACGGTAACCCGTTCACNNACCGCCATTGTCAGCCGCCGGGTCATAAAATTGACCAGCCGGCTTTTGGTCTGCAATCCCGATCAGCCTGACCGGATCGCTCCCCAGCCCAGGCAGGTCAGCCTCGGGGAATTTCCCTGCGCGAAGGACAGTACCGGCAAAAAGTGCGCTCCCCTCCCGGACAATCTCCGTGACCGCACCTTCCGGGAGCTGTCCGTCCTCATCAGCCGCGCGGACGGAGAGCAGGACGGTATCACCGGGGAGGGCGCCGCCCAGCTTGCTGCCGGGGATAAAGACGTCCTGATTTGGGTTATTGGAAGGACGAGCGAAAGCGTAGGTCGATTTCAGGCGGAGGATTTTTGCTTCAACCAGCGGCGCAGCGGATCTGCGGGCAGGCCCATGCGGCTGTACCAGCCTGTGTCCAGTGGAAGTGACCGAGAAGCGGCCGTCTGCGCGGGAAAGGAAGCCGCGTGCAACAGCACGGCTGATCAGCTGACGGCCAGCGGCGCCCTGCAAGCCAGCGGCCTTTTTCAGGCGGGTGAAGGTGACGTTGTGGTCATCGCTGCCGAGGCGTGCGATCATTTGCCGCATCATCTGGTCGTCATGGGAGTCATGGCGGGGAGATGGGCGAGGCGGATGTTTAGCTTTATGTTTCATGATACGGCCTCCGTCGAAAAGAAAAGGTTGTGATAATGTTATTGTAACCTTTCGGCGGGATATTATCAAGAGCGGACAGGAAATTTTTTGAGAAAATCCTGTCAGGAGGGCTTTACAAACACAAAAAAGCGTAGTATAATAATGAGAATAAATGAGTCTAAGGCAGCAGACATGGGGACAAAGGGTCTGCCGCCGGTATAACGGGGGAACCCAGACTTCGCAGGGGGTTTGTTATACAGGCTCATCGGCCGCCGGTATCAATTTACCGGCGGCCTTTTCCAT
>DCTE01000081.1:2368-3390 GCA_002329405.1 Ruminococcaceae bacterium UBA1448
AAGAGCCATCCGGGCCAATCACATAGCCATCAATGGTAATATTGACAGCCATAATCCCGGTGGAATAAAAGTAATACCATTTTCCCATCGACTC
This sequence comes from Ruminococcaceae bacterium UBA1448, assembly GCA_002329405.1. Taxonomy (GTDB): domain Bacteria; phylum Bacillota; class Clostridia; order Oscillospirales; family Ruminococcaceae; genus Faecivivens. Next base: position 2,463 of record DCTE01000081.1, read on the forward strand.
AACCCACTCTTTGCTGGCCATAGAGCCATCACCCGTAAGGTAGTACCATTTTCCGTCAGTTTCCACCCAATAGTCAGTAGCCAAAGAGCCATCGTCAAGGACATAATACCGAACGCCATCCTCAACCTGCCAGCCGGTATGTCTGATGTCGCCATAGACAGTCAGATCACCCATATCAATCAAAGTTCCATCCTTGATCAGCGTCACACCCGCCGGAATAGTCAGGCTGGCGTTTGACGGGACCATGAGTGTACCACCTTCCGGCACCAAAAGATCGCAGCCGAGGGTGACACTGCCCGAAACCCTGCCGCTGCCGTTCTGCATCACGAGGGAATTCCCTTTGAACTTCAAATCGCCCAAAATCCCATCATATTGACCATACACGACCAAAACCGCACCGGTTCCCGCATCAGACCCGACAGAAACGCTGTCAGCATAGATACCATAGCTGTCGGTCTCAGCAGTGCCACCACTGGCAGACACAGTCCCACCATTGACCGTCACATTGTTTCCGGCGCGGATGCCATAACTGGCCCCCATTCCGCCGGTCACTGTACCGCCGTCAGCAAAGAGTTTTCCCTTCTCAACCATAACATCATTATTAGCAGCCGCGCCATAGCTTTCATAGCCGGATATACCGCCTGCCGCGTTCAATGTACCGCCATCGACGCAAACATTGCCGTAGCTGTATACGCCAAAACTGGCGCTCATATTACCCGAAACTGTCCCGCCTTCCGCGTTCAGCGTCCCACCGGAGACGATCACATCGTCATAGCTGTACACCCCAAAGCTGCCGCCCAAGGTATTGTCCGTTTCGCCGCCTCTGGCGTTGAGCGTACCATTGCTGACAGTCACACTGCCGTCAGAGGAATAGACCCCAAAGCTGGTACCTTCCTCACTGAGAACCAGCCCGCCATCAGCGTTCAGA
>DCTE01000110.1 GCA_002329405.1 Ruminococcaceae bacterium UBA1448
TCCCAGCTGAGCTATACCCCCATCAAAGGCTTTCGTTTTGACTGACCGTCCGGCGTTTTGTTTCCGGGGTGTCTCGCGAACAAGTGTTATTATACACGCTGTTTTTCGTTTTGTCAACCCTTTTTTGAAATTTTTTTTTGCATTTTATTTTTCTTGCATTTTACCCGCATTTCATGTATAATGATTTTATCTGGAAATCTGTCTGCGAAAAAGGGTATAACTGCCCGTTTTATGTGGAATAATGGAAGAGAGGGACTGATTTGTGCCAAACCGAAGGCCTGTAACCAAGGCAGACGTGGGCAAGGCAGTGATGACGGTTGTCAACTGTCTGCTGATCCTGATGATTCTGCTTTTTTCACTGGTGCTGACGCTGACGCTCCTTAAAGGTGGAACCTTTTCCATCTTCGGAAACAGCTGGCACTACTACCAGTCGGATGTCATGAGCGGAGAAGTCGAGCGAAACGAACTGTTGATTATCAATAAGGATACGCCTGATACCTTCCAGCCGGATGACCTGATCGCATTTTACGCGACCGATGCCAAAGGGACAAGAGTCATCCAGATTGCAAAGCTCATCTCGGTCTCCGACAATTATTATGAAGTGACCGAAGCCACCGGCGATCCATTTATTCTGGATAGTACCGATACGGTATTTATCGGCAAGGTGGAAATGCACAGCAAAATGCTGGGACATCTTGTTCAGCAGATGCGGACCAAGGAAGGCCGTCAGATCTTTCTTGGCTGGTCGGTTGCCCTGCTGCTGTTTTCCTGCGGGCTGACAATCCTGCTGCATGTGCGCAGCGACCGGCGGCTGCAGCAGCTTCAGGCGGACGCTGTCGGATACCCTGACAACGACTATGACGAATACGGATATGATGATTATGATGACGATTCCGATGAGGACTACCCGCAATCGGAAGGGATGCAGATTGATCAGGTCGCCCGGGACAGATTCCCACTGTATACGCCTGGTGAAGGATATACCTATGATGATCAGGATGAAATGGAATATGATGAGGCAGATGAACTGCCGACTGAAGTGGATGAGGAGAATATGAACCTGATTGCCGCTTCCACCGAGTCGGAAGAAGAAGAGGACGCCGACTTTGACGCCATCTTCCGTGAAATCAAACGTCAGATCAAAAAAGAAGAATAAACCTATCCAATCGCATATTTTTATCAGCAAAACTGCAGGGCGGAAATTCCGCCGCCTGCAGTTTTGTGCGTTTATAGGCTTTTGCTCGTGCACAAAAGAGATAATCGGCCGGTTTTGTTTCAGTATTTACAATTCATCTGCAAACCGGCTTTGCACTCAAGAAAGGAAGGAACTTTTTATGGCAGCTGTCACTCCCAAAACTCTTCTGGTTGGCCAGTCCGGCGGACCCAGCTGTGCGATCAACGCCACACTGGCCGGTGTCATCCATGCCGCTTCTGAGTCGGAAAAAGTGGAACGGATTCTCGGCACATTCCATGGCATCGAAGGTGTTCTCAGAGACAACACAATTGACCTGACCGGTTTTTCTGATCTGGAAAAGCTGGCTGCTACCCCCGCGATGGCTTTGGGGTCCTGCCGCTTTAAGCTGCCGGCTGACCAGGCCGACCCGATTTATGAAAATATCCTGAAGCGTCTGGATGAATGGAATGTCGGATGGTTCTTGTATATTGGCGGCAACGACAGCATGGATACCGTCAGCAAGCTGGCCGCTTATTTTGAAAAAGTGCGCCGCCAGCATCCTGAAAAACAGGTTCCAGTCGTATTCGGTCTCCCGAAAACCATTGATAACGACCTGCCCGGCTGTGACCATACGCCCGGCTATGGCAGTGCCGCACGCTATCTGTCCATTACCATGCAGGAGCTGATCCGGGATACTGCAATCTATGCGCTTCCGTCGGTCACAATCGTCGAGATTATGGGACGAAATGCCGGCTGGCTGACATTGGCCGCCGGTCTGCCGCGGTTTATGGGCGGCTGCAAGCCGGATATTGTCGCAATACCGGAAGTTCCGTTTGACGAAGATGCTTTTCTTGACCGCATCCGCATGCTGCAAAAAGAGGAACATACCATTATCGTTGCAGTCAGCGAAGGGCTGCGGGACAAAAACGGCGACTATGTCGGTTCATCCAGCAAGAGCGGTGCAGTCGACGTTTTCGGACATGCCTATCTGAGCGGCGTCGGAAAATACCTTGAGCATCTGGTCAAACACAAAATTGGATGTAAGGTCCGTTCGATTGAACTGAACCTGATGCAGCGCTGTTCTGCGCATCTTGCCTCCCGTACCGACCTTGAGGAGAGCTTTACAGTCGGTGCATACGGCACCCGGCAGGCACTGGAGGGCGTAACCGGCAAGATGGCGGTTATCCGCCGCAATGACGAAAATGGCGGATATCAAGCAGTTTACGATTGTGAAGAGATTGAAAAATGCGCCAACCAGGAGCTGCTGGTGCCGGAAAAATGGTTTGATCTGGAAGATCAGACCGTCCAGAAGGAGATTTGCGATTATATCTTACCGTTGATCAAAGGTGAAGCCAAACATTTTACCGATGATTATGGCAACTACGACTATATCGACTGGTTACAGTATTCCAACGCTGAGGGCGGCAGGTAACTATTACCGGGCAGAACCTTTTGACAAAAATATCAGATGAATAAAGCTTCCCGCCTCTTCCCATAATGAAGAGCGTGGGAAGTTTTTATTTTCCCCGGAAAGGAACTGCCTATGAAAACCCGTTCAGCCGGTCTCCGCCAGCGTGCGGCCAAAACCGGCACCAAACGCAAAAAACACCGTCAGATTTTTTCCAATGCCTTTTTAAGATTGCTGCGGCGAACCTGCCAACTGCTGGCCACACTGGCCGGTATTCCGGCTGTTGGGCTGATTGCCGCTGCCTTTTACCTGAACAATGCCCTTCCCGATACTTATTATCTGGAAGATCCCTCCACCTTTGCCCTTGCCCAATACCGGATCCTTGAGCCGGTCGCAGAACAGCAGGCAACCGTACAAACACTGGTCGGCACAGTTGACCCGGAAGCTGAAGCAGAAAAGATGCAGGGAAGCATCTCCGGCAAAGAGGATGGACAGTCAATCGAATATACCCTGATGCTTGGCGGAGTCATACCGGTTAAAACTGTGACGGCCGTACAAAGCGAAGCACGGTATGTCATTCCAAGCGGAAGTGTATTCGGGTTAAAGATGTTGACGGATGGGGCGGTGGTCGCTTCGCTGTCTCCGGTTGAAACCGCCTCGGGGACCGTATGTCCGGCAGAATTGGCGGGAATCCAGTCAGGCGATATCATCCTGACGGCCAATGGTCAGCAGATCAACTCCTTTGACACCCTTTCTTCGGTTATTTCTGCCGCCGGTGAAAATGGCCAGCCGGTACAGATTACCTATTCCCGTGACAATACTGAAAAGCAGACTACCCTTTCACCGGTGCAGACAACAGACGGCCAGTGGCTGGCTGGTATGTGGGTGCGGGATTCTTCCGCCGGCATCGGTACCATCACCTTTTATGAACCCTATACCGGCTGTTTTGCGGCACTGGGACACGGCGTATGTGATGCAGACACCGGCGTCCTGCTGCCGCTGCAATGGGGCAATGTCTGTGGGGCAACCGTACTGGGCGTTACAAGAGGCGTAACCGGGACGCCGGGAGAATTACAGGGGGCTTTCCTGGACAGCGCTTTTACCCTTTCTTCACTGCTGGGGAAAGATGGGATGATCAGTTCCGGAACCGTGCTGGGGAATTACTCCTGCGGGCTGATCGTCCGGGCAGACAACAGCTCGCTGCTGTCTGCATCCGGTATTCAGACGGAACAGGCCATGATGGAAGTCTGTCCCCGCCAGGAGGTGCATACCGGAGCAGCCAAGATCCTGTCCACCATCGGCGGTACACAGCCGCAGCTGTTTGACGCACAGATTGAAAAGGTTTCGTTTTCCGACGATGATACATCCCGGAATATCGTCATCCAGATCACCGATCCCGATCTGATTGCTGCAACCGGCGGAATTGTACAGGGAATGAGCGGCAGTCCAATCATACAAAACGGAAAGCTGGTCGGTGCAGTTACCCATGTTTTTGTCAGCGACCCGGAAAAGGGATACGGCATATTTGCCGAAACGATGCTGGATGCACTGGACAACACCGTCGAGGAATCTAAAGCAGGATAAATATGAGACAGCCTTCGGGCTGCCTTACATAACAGTCTTGCCGGGTCTTAAAATGATAGAAATCAGTTTATGCAATAATCCGACTTTTTGTCCGTCGATTCAACAGAATTTATGATAGATCATTCAAAATATCACGGGGTATATTGTAAAAAACGGTAAATATGCCCATGCTTTTTTTATTTGCAGGCATAGCACATTTAAAAATGCGGGTGTGTTCCCAGATGTTTGGTCAGTCTGCGGATGTCAACCGGCAACAGGGTATGATACAATAAGTACGTAATACAATGTCCTGGCCGTTTGGCCCTGCCCTGGAGGAACCTATGATGCAAAACAGCAAACTACAATTTACTTCATACCCACTTTGTGAACGCCTTCCTACCTTTCTTGCTTTGACACTGGCTGGCGGAATCTGCGGCTGTTACGGGGTAGTTGCTTTCGGAACATTTGCCTGTGGTGAAACCGGAAACCTGCTGCATCTATGGAAATCGGTAGCAGGCGGGAATATTGTGGACATGCTGCTGCGCGGACTGACTCTGGGAATGTTTATCCTTGGAATTGTTCTGGCAGCTATCCTGCCTGACAAGCTGGGCAAAAAAAGATGGCAGACCATCTGTCTTGCGGTGGAAGCCATTCTGACGCTGTCTGTAATTCTTTTACCGGACATCCATTTTCTTCTCCAGCTGGCGCCGCTCTTTTTACTGGCGGCAATGCAGTATCATACCTTCAACCACTGCGAAGGATGCGCGGTCGCAACCGTCTTTTGTTCCAACAATATCCGGCAGTCGACGTTGGGAATGGTTGACTGGATACGGCACAAACAGCCGGAATCTTTCCATCGTTTCAAAATCTATGGAATGGCTGTCCTATGCTACAGTATCGGGGCTGTTTTATGCGCTGCACTGTTTCCGGTGATCGGACAGAAGGTTTTGCTGCTGCCGTTTATCATCTATCTGTTCCTTTGTCCTTTGATCGGTCTGGAACCGAAACAAGCCAAATAAGTGACCTTTTCCGGGGCAGCTGTCCACCCGCAACAGCTGTCCCGGATTTTCTTTGGGATACCGGATAAACCGCTTGCATTTCCCGGGAAAAAATGTCATAATATCACCATAGCTGCCAGACTGCGGCGAAAAACCATAAAGGAGACAGAAGAATGGACAGACAGGACAAAACTTACTGTCAATATATTGAGATCCTGAAAAAAGAACTGATTCCGGCCATGGGCTGCACTGAACCGATCGCGGTTGCCTACTGTGCCGCGATGGCACGGTCAGTGCTGGGCAGGCTGCCTGTACGGACAGAACTGACAGTAAGCGGAAATATCATTAAAAATGTCAAAAGCGTCATTGTTCCCAACACCGGCGGTGCCAGGGGGCTGGAAGCCGCCGCAGGCATCGGCATTGTCGCCGGTAAAGAAGGGCTGGGGCTGGAAGTTCTGTCACAGGTCACCGAGTCCGAGCAAAAAGAATTCGCCAGATGGATGGAAACCGCGGTTTTTTCAGTTGAGCAGGCACAAGATGGCAAGCTGCTGAGCATTACGGTACGGCTGTGGGACGAGGACGGGCATACCGCCGCCGCCCAGATTACCGATACACACGACCACATTGTCTTGCTGGAAAAGGACGGCAGTATCATCCAAAAAGAAACTGCCGGACAAAACAACGACCAGCAGGCATCTGTACCCGACTGTCTGACAGTGGAAGGGATCTGCCAGTTTGCCGAGATTGCCGATATCGAAGACGTTCGGGAGATTCTTGACCGGCAGATCCAATATAACACCGCGATCGCAGACGAAGGGCTCAGGGGAGATTACGGCGCCAATATCGGCAAAGTCCTGCTCCACAACAACCCAAACAATGTCAAGACCCGCGCCAAGGCCCGCGCGGCGGCCGGTTCTGACGCGCGGATGAATGGCTGCGAACTGCCGGTTGTCATCAACTCCGGTTCCGGCAACCAGGGGATGACTGCTTCGCTTCCGGTCATCGAATACGCCGCTGAACTGCACGCTGATCAGGACACTCTCTACCGGGCGCTGCTGGTATCCAATCTGCTGGCAATCCATATCAAGTCGGGCATCGGCTGTCTGTCCGCCTATTGCGGCGCGGTGTCGGCAGGCGCATCCGCTGGAGCAGGTATCGCCTGGCTGCGAGGCGGCAGGTTTACTGAAATCGCACATACCGTCGTGAATGCGCTGGCAATCACATCAGGCATTGTCTGCGACGGTGCAAAGGCTTCCTGTGCTGCTAAAATCGCAATCGCAGTCGACGCCGGACTGATGGGCTATGAAATGTATCAGATGGGACAGCAGTTTTACGGCGGCGACGGTATTATTTCCCGCGGCGTTGAGAATACCATCCGCAATATCGGCCGTCTCGGACACGATGGCATGCGGGAAACCGACCGGGAAATCCTGAACATCATGACCTGTGTCGACTGACAAGCTGGAGACAGAGAACGGAGGAACCGGAATGGACAGACTGGAACAGAAGATCATCAACTGCATTGAACAGCACCGGGATGAGATCATCACCATTGGACGGGATATCTTTACCCATGCAGAAATGGGGTATAAAGAATACCGTACCGCTCAAATCGTGGCTGACCGGCTGCGTCAGCTGGGGATAGAACCACAGACCGGCCTTGCCGTAACCGGTGTCAAAGGATATCTTAAGCCGCGGTGCAGCGGCCCGATTGTCGCATTAGTCGGCGAACTGGACGCGCTTCCCATCCCAGCCCACCCGGATGCCAACCCGGAAACCGGTGCATCCCACTGCTGTGGGCACAATGCACAGATCGCAGGGTTGCTCGGAGCAGCAATTGCCCTGACCGACCCGGAGATTGCACAGGCGTTGGACGGCAATATCGCATTTATGGCGGCGCCCGCGGAAGAATTTGTCGATACTGAATTTAAGGTCGGCCTGATTCAGAAGGGAACCATCCGCTATTGCGGCGGAAAAAGTGAGCTCATTCGGATTGGCGCTTTTGACGATATCGACATTGCAGTCGGGCATCATATCTCCCCGAACCTGCCCGGCTATCAGCTTGCAAATGGGACCTCCAATGGCTTTGTCAATAAAGTCGTCACCTTCCACGGGAAATCTGCCCATGCGGCCGGTTCCCCGCATACCGGTGTCGATGCTCTCAACGCCGCAATGCTGGCGCTGCATGCAATCGACTTGCAGCGGGAAACTTTCCGGGATGCCGATTCGGTGCGCATCCACAGTTTTATGCCCCGCGCGGGTACTGCAATCAATGTCATTGCGGAAGAGACCTGCATTGAAAGTTCGGTACGCGGTAAAAATATTCCTGCAATGCAGGACGCCAGCCGCAAATATGACCGCGCAATCCGTGCAGGTGCCATCGGGTTGGGATGTACAGCGGAAATTGTCACGGTCCCCGGTTATCTGCCAACCGTACCTTTGGATGACCCTGGACTGCTGACCGGCGTCTTGCAGGACCTGTCAGCGGAAGGGCAGACACGGGGATACCATTATCCGGTTGACTATTGCAATGCGGATTCGCATACAGCCGGTTCGACAGATTTCGGGGAAGTTTCATCCATCCTGCCGCTTTACCAGTTCAACACCGGCGGGTATACCGGTGAACTGCACAACTCCAATGTGAGAGTCACCGACGAACAGTTGGCTTATGTGGAAACAGCAAAGATTTTTGCTCTAACCGCCTACCGGCTGCTTAAAAACCAGGCAGAAGCAGCCAAAAAAGTATTGGCCGGTTTTCATCCGACGCTGACGCGGGAAGAATATTTCGCATTTATGGAAGAAAACGACCGGACAGAAGTTTATCCCCCGGCATCTGAAAGATGATTCTTTTGGGCAGTTGGTTTTGACTTGCAAACAACCGCCAAAACTGATATAATCAGATTATCTGCGTGAGGCACCCTGAATGGTGCCAATGTAACAAGAGAAAGGAAGATCACCTGTGGCACAACAGAAAAAAATGGTGGAAGCCATCACCTCGATGGACACCGATTTTGCCAAATGGTATACCGATGTTGTCGTAAAAGCCGAGCTGTGCGAGTATTCCAGCGTCCGCGGCTGTATCGTGTTCCGCCCTTACGGCTACGCGATCTGGGAAAATATCCAGAAAATCCTCGATGCCCGTTTCAAAGAAACCGGTCATGAAAATGTATATATGCCGATGCTGATTCCTGAAAGCCTGCTGCAAAAGGAAAAGGACCATGTCGAGGGCTTTGCGCCCGAATGCGCATGGGTCACCGTTGGCGGACAGGATACCTTGACCGAACGGCTGTGCGTTCGTCCGACCTCTGAGACGCTGTTCTGCGAACACTTCTCTCATGTCATCCACTCCTACCGTGACCTGCCGATGCTGTATAACCAGTGGTGCTCGGTCATGCGCTGGGAAAAGACTACCCGTCCTTTCCTGAGAACCTCCGAGTTCCTCTGGCAGGAAGGCCATACAATGCACGAAACAGCAGAGGACGCGCAGGCAGAGACTTTGCAGATGCTCAACATCTACGCGGATTTCTGTGAAGATTCCCTTGCAATCCCGGTCCTGAAAGGGGAAAAGACCCCCAAGGAAAAATTTGCAGGTGCAGAAGCAACCTATACCATTGAAGCCATGATGCACAACGGCGTCGCCCTCCAGTCGGGTACCAGCCATTATTTTGGCGACGGCTTTGCCCGCGCCTTCAACATCCAGTTTACCGGCCGTGACAACCGCCTCGCTTACCCGCATCAGACTTCCTGGGGCGTTTCCACCCGTCTGATCGGCGGTATCATCATGACCCACGGCGACGACAACGGCCTTGTACTGCCGCCCGCAATCGCGCCTATCCAGGTTATCATTATCCCGATTGCCCAGCATAAGCCCGGCGTTCTGGACAAGGCCGGCGAGCTGCTGGAAAGACTGAAAAAGGTTGCAAGGGTCAAACTGGACGACTCGGATAACTCGCCCGGATGGAAGTTCTCGGAATACGAGATGAAGGGTGTTCCGCTCCGTCTGGAGATCGGCCCGAAGGATATCGAACAGAATCAGTGCGTACTGGTCCGCCGCGATACCCGCGAAAAGATTGTCGTATCTCTGGATGAGCTGGAAACTGCGGTTCCGGCTGCGCTGAAAGCTGTACACGACGGTCTGTATCAGAAAGCTCTGGAAAACCGTCAGAACCGTACCTGGGATGCCCACAACTGGGATGAGTTTAAGAAGATTGCCGAGGAAAAATCCGGCTTTATCCGTGCCATGTGGTGCGGGGACGAAGCCTGCGAGGACAAGATCAAGGATGAAACCGGTATCAAATCCCGCTGTATCCCGTTCGGTGAAGAACCGGTTTCGGATGTCTGCGTATGCTGCGGCAAACCTGCACACAAGCTGGTTTACTGGGGCAGACAGTATTGATTCTGAAATCTTGAGCAGAAAAGGGGCGGCGTCATGAACCGCGAAGAGATGTTTGAAGCAATTCTCGACAGCATCCCGTACAGGATCGTCTTTGTGGATACCGACCACATCATTCGGTTCCTGAACAAAGAAGCACGCCATCATTATTATGACGTGCGGGGATATGGCGAACTGGTTGGAAAGTCGATTTTTGAATGCCACTCGGAAAAATCTAAAGAGATGCTGATTGCAGCGGTTGAAAAACTGCGCAATCATGGCAATGAGATCTATCTCGGTGTCAGCGTTTACAATGAGCGAAAATATATCAACCCGGTCCGCAATGAAAAGGGCGAACTGATCGGATACTTTGAGCGGTTTGAACGCAACCTGCAAAAATAAATCAATATAAAGCAAATGGGAGACAACCTGTTCTTACGCAGATTGTCTCCCGCTTTTATTCTTCGGCTCTTTGTCAATAGTTGGG
>DCTE01000148.1:0-208 GCA_002329405.1 Ruminococcaceae bacterium UBA1448
TTTGCATGGAGCGTTTTTTGTTTTTTCCCGGCTCTTTTTCTTGACATTTTTGGCAGATAGATTATAATAAAGATAAATGTATTTTATTTAACTAAACCTGTTGGGAGCGATGCAAAATGAAAAATGGCTGGAAAAAATTGCTGTCGGTTGCTGCCGCCGCATTGACCGCATCCGCTGTCCTGGCCGCCCCGGTGTCCGCCGGCTGGCA
>DCTE01000148.1:314-5437 GCA_002329405.1 Ruminococcaceae bacterium UBA1448
CACCGGTTGGCAGAAGGTGGACGGATGCTGGTACTATCTGAACAGTTCCGGCGAGATGGCGACCGGCTGGAAGTGTGTGGATGGATGCTGGTACTACCTGAACGCATCCGGCAAGATGGCGACCGGTTGGAAACAGGTCGGAGACAACTGGTACTATCTGGACGGCGCGGGACGGATGAAAACCGGCTGGCTGGAATGGGACGGCGACTGGTACTATTTTGACGGCTCCGGCGCGATGGTCACCGGCAAGCGTACCATCGGCGGTACATCCTACACCTTTGGCTCTGACGGCGCAATGACTGCTGAAAGCTCCGGTTCCGGCAGTTCCAACACACAGACCACTGCCCCTGCCGGTGAAAAACAGGTTGTCTTCTGGGGCAAGACTGGATCCAAATACCACATCGACCCCCATTGCCGCTCCTTTAAAGGGACTGCCGCCAACTCCGGCACCCTCTCCCAGGCAAAAGCGGCCGGACGGGAGGACTGGTGCGGCATCTGCTCCAAAGGCTGGACGGATGAAAAGCTGCTGAAACAGGGCAACCCGAACGTCAAATAACATTTCCAAAAACAAAAGCGTCCTGCGCGGCGGAGTTGTTCCACCGTACAGGACGCTTTTCCATATCCATCATCCGGGATATCCGTTATAAAAAACGGCTTGCTCCATCGGNNGCGGCGGTTTTTGGCGGGGATCTTCCCATCTGCCGGATGTCCCAGCGCAACGATCAGATCCAGCCCTTTTTCCGCTGGAATCCCCAACAGCTTTTTGACACCATCGGCCGAAAACGAACCGATGATGCAGCTGCCGATCCCCCGCTCTGCCGCTTCCAGACAAAAGCAGGCGACCGCGCCGCCGATATCGCTTTTGGTATAGTTATCCCCTTTCATCTTGCCGCGGTTGACCGGGGTGTAGGGAATCCCCTCGTTGACAAAGACGGCAAAGGCCATCGCCTTTTGGGTAAACAGATTGAGTTTCAGCTCCTCATCCGACGTCTGCTCCCGGACTTTTGCCACCACTTCCGGGTCATCAACCAGAATGATCCGCCAGGGCTGGCTGTTGCGGGCAGAAGGTGCCAGACAGGCAGCCTCTGCGCAGGCATCCAGGTCTTCCCTCGACACCGGCTGGCCGGTATAACTGCGGCAGCTGTAGCGGGCAGCCGCCAGCTGGATAAAGTCCATTTATCACACCTCCGTCATGCCATCAGGCGTTGTCAACGTCCAGCAGCTGGACATGATGGCTGTCCCAGCTGCACGGCTTCCAGTAGGGCAGATCTTCCCCGTTGGGGTCTCCGTTCTTGACAAAGTTGACCCAATAACTGTTGATCAGCTCAGCCAAACGGTAGTCTGCCTGGGATTTGGGGCGCCAGCTGCGGGACAGGGTGTTGAAAACATACCACAATTCCGAAGAATGGAACGCGCCGGAATAATCCCCCAGTAGCTTGCGGTCAAAATAATAGACATAAGCAGGCGTGCGCCCCAGCTCGGCGTTTTTCAGGCTCCAGTTGATGCAGCCATAGTACAGCTGGGTATGCCCGCCGCGGCTGGTCATTTCAGGCGTCTGCCCCAGGTCATTGCCGCAGGAGCCGATCATATACGGGATATCGGGGCATTCCCCCGCTTCGACGACCGCGTCATATCCCTTTTCCAGCAGATAACCGTCGATAACCGCCGTAAACGGCAGCCCATAACCGGTACGGTAACCCTCCGCCATCATTCCGCCGACTGCGTCCATCACCCGCTGGGGCGGCAGTGCCCGCAGTTCTTCCAGCGTCTCCGCGCCGGTCAGCTTGGAAAAATACAGCCCGAGTTCCATCCCCTGCTGCATTGTCCGATCCTGCAAAATACCCGCCTGATAACCGCCGGCCGACTGCATGATCGCACCGGCCATCATATCCCGGGACAGCGGAGAGGAGAGCAGCGTCTGCACGCTCATCGCGCCGGCAGATTGTCCGAAAATGGTAATCCGGTCGGGATCACCGCCAAAGCTCTCAATATTTTCCTTTACCCATTTCAGCGCGGCGATCTGGTCAAAGATACCATAGTTGCCGCAGCGGCCGTTGGGGTCTTCTTTCGCCAGTTCCGGGTGGCACAAAAAGCCGAACGCACCCAAACGGTAGTTGATGGTGACCAGGATAACCCCCTTGCGTGCAAACGCTTCCCCGTCAAACTCCAGCTCGGAACCAAACCCGTTGATCAGCGCGCCGCCATGAATCCAGAATGCAACCGGCAGTTTCTCCCCGGTCAGCGGCCGCCAGATATTCAGATACAGGCAGTCCTCATCCATCGGCGGCATAAACGCCGGATTGGAATAAAACTCACGTGCATAGTTGATGCCCTTGCCGTCTACAGGCGGTTCCTGTACCATCTGCCAGGCGCGGTGGGGAAACTCGTACGCATCCAGCACCCCATCCCATGGCTGGAGCGGCTGCGGAGCCTTCCAGCGCAGTTCGCCGACCGGAGGCTGTGCATACGGAATACCGAAATAGGTATAACAGGTATCCTTGCGCTTGCCGCGCAGATCACCATATTTCGTATGTATCAGCTGCATCCTTCATCATCCTTTCCTTCAGATAAAAATATTACTTTTCTTCCCTCACATTATATCATACTTATCCAGAAAAGAACAGAACTTTTTGTAAATTCTAAACGGTATTTTCGACTATTCTCCCGCAAAAACTGTTATGAATGTTTGTGGTTTTCCATTCAATATTTAACCGGACTGCAAAACAGCTTGACAAATTCCTTCTGAGCAATTATAATATTAGATAGATTCCAGAATTTAAACCTGGTGCATTGATTGAACTAGTATACAGAAAGGAAGACTGCGATGGAAAAACTCAGACAAATCCTGCGGGATAATCACATTCAGGTTACCCAGCAGCGTCTGGAAGTGCTCCGGGTTCTGCGGGAGCTGAACACCCATGTCACGGTCGACGACGTTGTCTCCGCCCTCCGGGAACGGGATGTCACGCTGACGCTCGCGACAATCTACAACATCCTCTCAATCTTCGAGAAAAAGGGATTGATCATGAAGATTGAATCGGCCGGTGAGCCGATCATCTTCGACGTCAACACCTTCCCCCATTTTCATATCCTGGACAGTGAAACACGGGAAGTCCGTGACTTTGTCGACGATAACCTGATGGAGATGATCAGCGGCTATCTTCAGGAGCATCCGGTCAGCGGGCTGGATATGCAGCGGATCGACCTCAACCTGATCGGGCATATGGAATGACCTGAAAACAAAACAGGCGGTACCGGCAGCTTTGTGCTGTGGTATCGCCTGTTTTTCCGATTATGCGGAATAGGTCTTTTCAGTCTGGAAGGCAAAGACATCGGTCTGCTGGTACCGTCCGCCCAGATCGGACGCGGTCCGGCAGAAGCAGCTGTAACCGCCTCCGGCACGCAGATCGGCAGCAACATCAAATATGTAGCTGGTGCCGCTGATGGTGACGGTGACCCAGCTGGAAGGGGTACCGGTCGTCAGCGCGGTATCCTGATAGACAATCCCCTCTGCAACCTGTGCGTTTAAACCGATCGCCCGCAGCAGCGACGCCAGCGCAGCTGCAAAATGTTCCTCGGTACCGCTCCCCGAGAGCAGCAGCAGACGGGCGTTGTACTCCGGCCCGTCAAAATACAGGCTCATCAGCTCGTCCATCGACAGCCCGGATGTGTCGATCACGCTGTCGTCCGGTGCGCCGTAATTCAGTTTCAGCAACCCATCATAGATTGCCTTGACCTTTTCCCAGGTGGTCATCGAACTGGTCAGATGGCTGGAAATCCAGCTGGAAACCGTCTGGTTGAGCTTGCTGTCCGCCGTCTGCCGTGGAGTCAGCGAAGCCCCGTTCAGCAGGCTGCGGACAGACGCAGGGTCAAAATCCGAGGCTGGCGCATTGCCGGAAAGCATAACGCCGTCGGACGAAAAGCTGTATGTCACCCCGTCGATCTTGCAGGAACCGGTCTGCATGACCCCGCTGCTGTCCAGGTAATACCAGTTCCCGTCCTTTTTGAGCCAGCCGGTCTGCATCACGCCGTCCCCGTCCATATAATACCACTTGCCGCCGGTGCTGACCCAGCCGGTGCGCATGACGCCGCCGCCATTGAAAAAGTACCATTTGCCGCCCGTCTCCAGCCAGCCGGTCTTCATCACGCCGCCGCCGTTAAAAAAATACCAATCCCCGTCGATCTCCGCCCATCCGGTCGCCATCCGCCCGGATGCGTACAGGTAATACCACTTGCCGTCCAGCTTCTGCCAGCCGGTCTGCATCACGCCGGCCGCGTCCATATAATACCAGTTGTCGTCATACTCCTGCCAGCCGGTCAGTTTCTGCCCGGACTGGTCGTAATAATACCACTTTCCGCCGAATTGGACAAAACCTGTCACAGACTCCGCATACCCGGCGATGTCACCGGTTCCGTCCGTCCACTGGGCGGCAAACGCAGTCGCCGGCATCCCCATCATCCAAACTGCCGTAAGCAGGCCGCTGATCCCCGCGGCCACCTTTTTTGTCCACATCTTCATTGTTTTTTCCCTTTCCAATTCAAAACCGTCCGATACGGTGTTCCGTTTCAAATTTTCCCGGCAGGTCTTCTCATGCAAAAACATCCCGGATATCTGCACACAAAAACGGCCCGCCCCGGTCAAGAGCGGGCCGCTTATACACGAAAAATCTTACCGGATGATCAGGCTCTGGCCAGTCATCTCTTTGGGCTGTTCCAGACCGAGGATGTCCAGCATCGTCGGGGCAAGGTCAGCCAGTCGGCCGCCTTCCTTCAGGCCGGTGCAGCCGTCACAGCCGACGACAATCAGCGGAACAGGGTTGGTGGTATGAGCGGTAAAAGGAGAACCGTCCGGCTCATACATCTTCTCAGCGTTGCCATGGTCAGCGGTGATCAGCACAGCGCCGCCCTTTGCAAGGATTGCGTCAACCGTCCGTCCGACACAGGTATCCACCGCTTCAACTGCCTTGACAGCTGCGTCAAAAATGCCGGTATGGCCGACCATGTCGCAGTTTGCCCAGTTGAGGATGATGGTATTGTATTTATCCGACTCGATCGCCTCGACGACCTTGTCGGTGACTTCATAAGCACTCATCTCCGGCTTGAGGTCGAAGGTGGGGACGTCA